>CAXNFO010000196.1:0-4736 GCA_964201395.1 Limnohabitans sp. | reverse complement strand
CAAATGTTTGTCTGCACCGGGGGCGGGCCGGGCATCATGGAGGCGGCCAATCGCGGCGCCCAAGAGGGGGGCGGCATCAGCGTGGGCCTGAACATCGCCCTGCCCCACGAGCAAGAACCCAACCCCTACATCACCCCGGGCCTGAGTTTTAAATTTCACTACTTTGCGCTGCGCAAAATGCACTTCATGATGCGCGCCCGCGCCTTGGTGGCTTTCCCGGGGGGCTTTGGCACCTTGGACGAGTTGTTTGAAACCCTGACCCTGATCCAATGCAAAAAAGCCAAACCGGTTCCGGTGGTGCTGTTTGGCAGCGAATACTGGAAGCGGGTGTTGAACCTGTCGGTGTTGGTTGAAGAAGGCGTGATTTCGCCCGAAGACCTGAACTTGTTTCAGTTCATCGACGATGTGGACGAGGCCTGGCGCTTCATCCAGGGCTTTTACAAGCCTTGACCCTCATGCCAAGCCCAGGGATCGGCGCAGGGCCTGGGCAGAGACATCGATGGCGGTTTGGGCCTCTCGGATGACCCGGCCCATGGTGATGAAGCCATGGATTTGCCGCTCAAAGCAAATGTACTGGGCCTCCACGCCCGCCTGGGACAAGGCATCGGCATATTGCAAACCTTCATCACGCAGGGGGTCAAAGCCCGCGGTCAGCACCAAGGCCGGGGGCAGGTTCGCGTGTGAACTCGCTTTGAGCGGAGAAGCACGCCAGTCCTTGGCGTGTTCACGGGTGGGCAGGTAATGGTCCATGAACCAATCCATGGCCAGGGCGGTCAAACCATAGCCCTCACCGTTGGCATGAAAACTGGGGGTGTCCGGGTACATCAACGTAGCTGGGTAAATCAGCAATTGAAAGGCCGGCGGCAGTGCGCTGCCCCGTGCACCCAGACACACGGCAGCCGCCAAATTGCCCCCGGCGCTGTCGCCCCCCACCGCCACCCGTTGCGGGTCAATGTGCAAAGCGGGGGCTTGCGACACCACCCAGTGAAAGGCCGCCAAGGCGTCTTCATAGGCAGCTGGAAACACATGTTCGGGCGCCAAGCGGTAATCGACCGAAAACACCGCACACCCACTGGCCTGGCACAGCTGGCGGCACAGCACATCGTGGGTTTCAATGTTGCCAATCACCCAGCCACCGCCATGAAAGTACACCAGGGCCGGTAAGGTGTCTGCGGGCTGGGCACCAGCGGGGCGGTATTCACGGATGGGAACGCTGACACCGCCCAACAACGGACCATGGTCGGTGGTGGATGACACCGGGGGCGGATCGGGTTGCGTCAATGCCTTGCGCACCACATAAAACTCGCGGGCTTTCTCTGGCGGCAAGGTGTTGACCGCGGGTACCTTGCGCTCCACCATCAGTTGCAGCAAGGCTTGGGCTTGGGTGTCTAGCATGATGCGTTCCAAAAAATGGGTTGTCACCGTTGGGAGGCTGGTGCCTGTTAACCGGTTGAAGGCCTTGAAAGATATCATGCCCACAAGGGGCGCAAAAACGGCCAACGGTGCACCCCATGCTGACCGGCTTGGCCATTCGGGTTCTGTTGCACAGACCATTGAATACTGGCCAGGTCGCAGCACAGGCCAATGGAATGGTTTTGGGCGAACAAGGAGAAACGCAATGTCTTTGACTTGGATGGGTTTGGCTGAACTGGGCGCACTGCTCAAAAAGGGCGATTTATCTTCAGTGGAATTGACACACCACTTCCTGGGTCGCATCGCCACAGCCGACCCCACATTGCACGCCTTCACCGAGGTGTATGCCGATCAGGCTTTGGCCCTGGCCCAAGCGGCAGACCATGCCAGATCCAGCGGCTTGCCCATGGGGCCCTTGGCGGGTCTGCCCATAGTTTTGAAAGATTTGTTGCACATCCCAGGCCATGTGTCCACCTTGGGGTCGAAGCACTTTGTCAACCAACAGGCCCACCAGACCAGTGCCACGGTCGAGCGCCTGTTGCAAGCCGGCATGATTCCCTTGGGCAAACTGCACATGACCGAGTTTGCCTTTGGCGGCTGGGGCACCAACCCCTTGATGGGCACCCCCCAAAACCCCTGGGACTTGGCGACGCACCGGGTGCCTGGCGGCTCCTCCAGTGGCACCGGCGTGGCGGTGGCCGCGGGCTTGGCGCCCGTGGGCATTGGCAGCGACACCGGCGGGTCGGTGCGCATCCCCAGCGCCTTCAATGGCCTGACCGGCTTGAAGGTGACGTTTGGCCGCATCAGCTTGCATGCCACCGGCTTGCTGAGTTGGTCGCTGGACACCATCGGGCCCATGGCGCGAAACGTGCACGATTGCGCGTTGATGTTGGATGCCTTGGCCGGACCAGACGCCCGCGATGCAGCGACATGGGCGCAACCGCTGGAGGTTTTCACCCGCGACCCGCGCGCGGTCAAAGGCCTGCGTTTGGCCATGCCAGACGCCAACCAGTTTCCCGACTTCATGCAGCCCGCCGTGGTTCAGTCTTGGCGCGATGCCGCCCAGGTGTTGGCCGGCTTGGGTGCGGTGGTGATCCCCGTTCGGCTGCCCGACGGGTTTTTTGATTTGGCCGCCCAAACCGGCCGCATCATCGCGTCAGAGGCGCACAGCTTGCACCGCGAGTATGTCGACAACCCGGATGTCCCGCTGGGCCCCGCCGTGCGCCAGCGCATCCAAGCAGCGGCATCGTTCAAGCCGGGTGAATACGCCGAGGTGCTGAAAACCATGCACGACCAACGGCGGGTGTTTGCGCAATGGTTTGAAGCCTTCGATGCGATGCTGTTGCCCACCGTGGCCGCCACCGCCACAGCGCTGGCAGACGTGGATGAGGCGTCTCCCTTGCCCGGCTACCTGACCCGGCCCATCAACTACCTGGGTTTGTGCGCCCTGTCGGTGCCAGCGGGCTTGGCGGATGGTTTGCCCATGGGCTTGCAAATCGTGGGCAAGGCCTTTGATGAGCGAACGGTGTTGTCCGTGGGCCAAGCGTTCCAGGCCTGCACCGACCACCACCAGCGCCACCCGGATCTGTCAACTTTGGGTTTGTGAATCCCCCGCCAGTACGCTGGCCCAGAGCACAACACAACCACCTTAATACCGTCATACCCAAGCAGGTGTGGCGTTCAACGACTGGCCTCAGGGGTTGTTGATCTTGAGGCGCAATGCCGAGCGGGTGCTGGCCCCCACCCAGGCGGCCACCGACCAAAACACTCCGGCGCTGCCCAAAAAAGCCCCCGCCACCCCAAACAGCATGGGCATGGCCACGCTGGAAGCGTTGATGGCCATCAAGCGCAGTCCGATGGCCTCGCCATGGCGCTCATGCGGCGTGATTTGGTGCAGCATGCTCATCAACATGGGTTGAATCACCCCGAGTGAAAAGCCCAGAAACACCGAACAAATACCCATCATCCATGCGCCCTGGCTGAAGGGGTAGATGACCAGCAAAATGCCGGTGATGACCATGGCGCCCGAGATCATTTGCCATTCTTGAACCCGGTGCACCAAGCTCGGCAAAGCCACGCGAATCAAGGCGGCGGCAATGGCAAAACCACCCAAGATGCTGCCAATGGCCGAGGCGCTGAGGTTTTGCTCGTGGCCCATCAAGGGCACCACAAAGGTGTGCACGTCCCAGCACGAGGCCATGACCCAGTTGATCCACAGCATGCGCCGAAACATGGGCAGCTTGAACAGGTCCCAGGCGCTGCGTTTGGGCTGTTCGGGGTCGACCACGATGGCTGGCAGTTCCTGCACCTGGCGCACCCACCACCAAGCCAACAAGGGCAGCATGGCCAGCATGAAAAAGGCCGCCCGAAATCCCGCATGGTCGATCAACAAGCCTGCAAAAAAAGGACCAATGAAGTTTGAAATGGCCGGCCCGATGGCCAACCAACTGAAGGCCTGCTTGAGTTCGGTCATGCCTTGGGCACGCCGCCCGACATGGCGCTGCAAGGCAATCACGGCCGCACCGGTGGCGCCGCCGGTGAACAAGGCACTGATGCACAGCACCGGGAAAGTCGGCCAGATCACCGCCAAACCGGTCCCCACACTGCCCAGCACCACGCTCCAACCCACAGGGCGCTTGAGGCCATGGCGGTCGGCATAGCGCCCAGCGGGCAAAGCCAAGAACACCTGGGTCAGGGCAAACATGGCCAACAACATCCCCACCGCCAATTCGGTGTGGCCTTCGCGCAGCGCCAACAAGGGGCCGGCCATGCGCATGCCGGTCATGCAGGCATGTAAAAAAACTTGTCCGGCAATCAGCCGAGCCAGCTCGGGGTTCAAGCGTCAACCTGCATCGTTGTCCAGGCCTTCTTCGGGGTCGGGACTCAAGGGCAACCTAGCCAAAGCCTCGGCCTCGGGCAAGGCCTCCACGCCTTTCAAGACACGGCGCATTTGTTTGCTGCGGGTGTCGGCGCGGTCCAAGGTGTCGGCGGCCTTTTGCACCTGCTCACGCACCTTGGCCACCCATTCGCCATAGCGGTCGAACTCGGTTTTGACCGCGCCCAGCACCTTCCACACCTCAGACGCTTGCTTCTCCAAAGCCAAGGTGCGAAAGCCCATGTGCAGGCTGTTCAATATCGCCAGCAAGGTGGTCGGGCCAGCCAAGGTGACGCGGTAATCGCGCTGCAAGCTGTCCATGAGACCTGGGCGGCGCAGCACCTCAGCATACAAACCTTCCACCGGCAAAAACAGAATGGCAAAGTCGGTGGTGTGGGGCGGCGCCAAATAACTCTCGGCAATGCTCTTGGCCTCTTGGCGGATGCGT
>CAXNFO010000195.1:0-4751 GCA_964201395.1 Limnohabitans sp. | reverse complement strand
AAGAAAACGGGTGGTGGGGCAATGCCGCTTGTGCGCTCAGTTACGAGGGCCTGGCTTGGGTCACCGGTGCGGCGGTGATGTTGGGCGAACAAACCCCCCGGCCTGAAGTGTTGTGCTTGGCCTTGCTCTACAGCCTGGGCGCCCACGGCATCATGACCCTGAATGACTTCAAAGCCATTGAGGGCGACCGGCAAATGGGGGTTCGCTCGTTGCCGGTGCAGTTGGGGCCAGACCAGGCGGCGCGGGTGGCTTGCGCGGTCATGTGGCTGCCCCAAGCGGCGGTGGCGGGCTTGCTGATGCATTGGGGCCAAGTAGGCCATGCCTTGGCGGTGCTGAGCCTGATGTTGGCCCAATTGCCCCTCATGGGTGTGTTTGTGCGCCAACCCGTGGCCAAGGCCTTGATGCTCAGTGGTTTTGGGGTGCCGTTGTTTGTCGCCGGCATGATGGTCAGCGCCTGGGCTGTGCGTTCGGCCCCTGGGGTGGTCTCATGAGCGCGCCCACGACCTTTGGCTGGTGGCAGGTGTTGCGCTTGGCCCTGGTGCAAGCGTGTTTGGGCTCGGTGGTGGTCATCACCACCTCGACCCTGAACCGCATCATGGTGGTCGAACTCATGCTGCCGGCCTTGTTGCCTGGCATCTTGGTGGGACTGCACTATGCCGTGCAAATGGTGCGCCCCCGCATGGGCTTTGGGGCCGACGAAGGGCGGCGTTGCACCCCTTGGATGGTGGGCGGCATGGGGGTGTTGTCAGCCGGCGGTTGCTTGGCCGCTCAAGCCACGGTGCTGATGGGCACACAGCGCGGGCCTGGCGTGGCCTTGGCGGCGCTGGCGTTTGCCATGATTGGTGTGGGCGTGAGCGCTTGCGGCACCTCGCTGTTGGTGCTGCTGGCCAAACGCGTGCCCGATGAGCGGCGCGCCCCTGCGGCGACCTTGGTGTGGGTGATGATGATTGTGGGCTTTGCCATCACCGCGGTGGTGGTGGGCAAACAACTCGACCCCTACAGCCCCGAGCGCATGCTGGCAGTGGTGTGCACAGCGGCGGGCTTGGCCTGGGTGCTGGCATGTGCTTGCCTGTGGCGCTTGGAGGGGCCAGCGACGGGGTCAACCGCAGCCAATGGCGCACCGCTTCAGCAACCGTCTGGTGGCGGGTTGGCGCAGACCGAAGGCTTGCGGCGCGCCGGCTTTCGCCAAGCCTTGGCGCAGGTGTGGGGCGAGCCGCAGGCGCGCTGGTTCACAGTGTTTGTGTTTTTGTCCATGCTGGCCTACAGCTCGCAGGACCTGATCTTGGAGCCTTTTGCCGGCGCGGTGTTTGACATGACCCCAGGGCAGACCACCCAGCTGTCGGGTTTGCAACACGGCGGTGTGCTGCTGGGCATGCTGTGTGTGGCGCTGGTGGGCAGCGCTTGGGCGCGCGGGCGTTGGGGTTCGGTGCAGGCTTGGATGGTCGGCGGCTGCTTGGCCTCGGCCGGCGCCATGGCGGGTTTGGCTGTGGCTGCCCAATGGGGCGACACCTGGCCGTTGCTGCCCAATGTGTTTCTCTTGGGGGTGGCCAATGGGGCTTTCTCCATTGCCGCCATCACCACCATGATGCGCTTGGCCGCCGCTGCCCAAGACGGGCGCGAAGGCACGCGCATGGGCTTGTGGGGGGCGGCGCAAGCCATCGCCTTTGGGCTGGGCGGCTTGCTGGGCACCGGGGCCAGTGACCTGGCGCGCTGGTGGCTGGGCGAGCCGGGACAGGCCTACACCTGGGTATTTGGAATGGAAGCACTGATGTTCGCTGGCTCCGCTTGGTGGGCGGTACAGGTCGGGCGCGGTGCCATGGCGCAATCAACAACAACGCAAACCGCCCCTTGGGCATTGGAAGGACAACAACCATGACACAAATGAGCTATGACGCCGTGGTGATTGGGGGTGGACCCGCCGGGGCCACCGCCGCCGATGATTTGGCCCAAAAGGGCTGGCGCGTGTTGCTGCTCGATCGGCAAGGCCGCATCAAGCCCTGTGGGGGGGCCATTCCGCCGCGCTTGATCAAGGACTTTGACATCCCTGACGAGTTGCTGGTGGCCAAGGCGCGCTCGGCGCGCATGATTTCGCCCAGCGACAACAAGGTCGATATTCCCATCGAGAACGGCTTTGTGGGCATGGTCGATCGCGACCATTTCGATGAATGGCTGCGCGAACGCGCTGCCAGCCACGGTGCGGTGCGCCAGCGCGGCGTGTTTGATAAATTCAGCCGCGACTTGGACGGCGTCATGCGGGTGCACTTCACCGCCAAAGGCCTCAAGGGCGAAGAGCACCAAGCCAGCGTGCGGGCACGCACCGTCATTGGCGCCGATGGTGCGCGGTCCGAGGTGGCGCGCCAGTCCATTGATGGGGCGGAAAAAACCAAATATGTGTTCGCCTATCACGAGATCATCCAGGCGCCGCAAAACGCGCCCGATCATGACCCTTCGCGCTGCGATGTGTATTACCGAGGCAGCTTGTCACCCGACTTTTATGGCTGGGTGTTTCCCCACGGCAACACGGTCAGCGTGGGCACGGGCAGTGCCGATAAAGGGTTTTCATTGCGCAGCGCCGTGGGCCGCTTGCGCGAAACCGCTGGCTTGGGCGAGGCCGCCACCTTGCGCCGCGAGGGCGCGCCGTTGCCGATGAAACCCCTGCCGCGCTGGGACAACGGCCGCGACGTGGTGCTGGTGGGCGACGCCGCTGGCGTGGTGGCGCCCTCGTCGGGCGAAGGTATTTATTACGCCATGGCGTGCGCGCGCATGGCGGCCGACCATGTGAATGTGTTTTTGCAAGAGGGCAACCCGTCGGTGCTCAAGCAGGTGCGCAAACAATTCATGCGCGAGCATGGCAAGGTGTTTTGGGTGCTGGGCATCATGCAGTACTTTTGGTACAGCAGCGACAAGCGGCGCGAGAAGTTCGTCAAAATCTGCGAAGATAAAGACGTGCAACAACTCACCTTCGAGTCTTATATGAACAAAGTGCTGGTGCGCAAAAAGCCCATGGCCCATGTGCGCATCTTCTTCAAAGACCTGGCGCACTTGTTTGGCATGGCCAAAACCGGATGACCCCACGCACCTGGCCCAGCCTGTACCTGGCGATTGCCATCAGCTTTGCGGTGGCAGGCCTGGGTGGTTCCCTGACCGATTTGGGTCCCTGGTACGAACAACTGAAAAAACCCGACTGGAAGCCGCCAGATGCGGCCTTTGGGGTCATTTGGTCGACCATCTTCACCCTGTGCGCTTTCAGCGCTTGGTGGGCTTGGCATGCCAGCAGCGGCCCGCGCCAACGCGGAACCTTGCTGGCCTTGTTTGCCGCCAATGCCGCTCTCAACGTTTTTTGGAGCCTGATTTACTTCCAGTGGCACCAGCTCGGTTGGGCCTTGGTGGAGTTGGTTTTTTTGTGGCTGTCGATCGCTGCGCTCATGTGGCATCTGCGCGGCCATGCGCGCGCCTCGGCCTGGCTGCTGCTGCCTTACTTGGTCTGGGTCAGCGCCGCCGGGGTGCTCAATTGGGACACCTGGCGCCTGAACCCGCAAGCCCATGCCTGGCAGCCCCACAGCGTCCCAAGCGCCCCAAGCGCCCCAAGCGCCCAAAACTCTGTTGACAGCCCATCCGCGCCAGGCCCCACGGTGCCCGCTCCAGCCATGCCCGGCACCCCCGATACCCCGCCTGCACCGAGCGCCGCCCCCCGCTAACCCCCGGCCAGAGCCCGCGCAAAACCCGACACGGGCAAACCCCTAGGCGCTTGAGCGACAATATCCCGCACTGGCGCTTGGTAACCCCTTGTCAACCCGATGGGTGGCCCCAAGCGTTATCAAGTTTCACAACTCTGGAGAAAACCATGACCAACCGCCGCGAATTCATCGTTCAACTCAGCCTGGGCACCGGTGCCTTGGCCGCCACCCAAGCCATGGCTGCTGGCCCCATGCTGGCCGAAAGCGACGCCCAAGCCACCGCTTTGGGCTACAAAGCCGACGCCACCAAGGTCGACGTCAAGAAGTTCCCCAAATATGCAGCGGGGCAAGTTTGTAAAAACTGTTCGCTCTACCAGGGTAAGGCCACCGATGCCGCTGGCGGTTGCCCCTTGTTTGCTGGCAAACAAGTGGCTGGCCCCGGTTGGTGCAGCGCTTACGCCAAAAAGGCCTGATCAAGACCTGCGCAAGTCCCTCAAGGCCTGCAAAACGCTGTCAGCGCCTTGGCGACCCAGCAAAAAAGCCCCTTTGGGGCTTTTTTTTCGCCCAGCCCCGCCCCTGACCAGACCCGACTCCAGCGGCAATGGCGTTCAGGTACCGAATCTGGGCTGGGACTCATGGTATGTCGCAGGCCATCCAGGGCAACAGGTGGCGTGCCACTTCGGCCGGGTTTTCTTCATGCGCCAAGTGGCCCAGGCCCGGTGCAGCCACGCAGGTGCTGCCAGGAATGCGCCGCAAGGCCACTTCGGCCTGGGCCGGGGAAATGGTTTGGTCGGCCTGGCCGATGTGCAGGTGCACTGGGGCCGGAAGATCAGCCAGGCGTTTGGCCAAGGGTTCCAGGTTCCAAGCGGCCATCATGGCCAGCACCCCGCGCACATGGCGGGCGTTGCGCAACAACACCCCATAGTGCGCTGCCGCCTCGGGGCTCAGGCGTGAGCCGGTGCTGTCGAGCAAGCGCTACAACACCCCTTCGCGCCCGCCTTGCTGGGCCATCAACCAGCCCGACAAGGGGTTGAGGGCCATCAATTTGGCGCTGGGCGAAAACAACACCCCGGC
>CAXNFO010000194.1:0-4795 GCA_964201395.1 Limnohabitans sp. | reverse complement strand
TGTGTTCACCGGGCTTGTTCGAACCCGTCAAGATCGCTTTGGAAAGCGCCCAATTGCTAGCGGTCCTGGCTGAAATCACTTACCGACCTGAGATCACTGTGGCTTTGGCCGCTGCGGAGGCTGAAAAAATGCAAAAAATCCTCGATGTGCTGGACGAACTGGATGACGTCCAAGAGGTCTATCACAACGCCGAGCTATGAAGGCCCTGGTTTTGGGCGGCGGCGGTCGCGAACATGCGCTGGCATGGAAGCTGGCGCAATCCCCTTTGGTTCAAACCGTTTATGTGGCACCCGGCAATGGCGGAACGGCCACCGACAAACGTTTAGAGAACATCGCCATCACCGATGTGGTGGCTTTGCGCGAATGGGCGCAAGACCATCAAATTGACATCACCGTGGTGGGGCCAGAGGGCTTGCTGGCCGCTGGTGTGGTGGATGAATTTCGCGCCCATGGTTTGCGCATTTTCGGCCCGATCCAAGCCGCGGCCCAACTTGAGAGCTCCAAAGCCTTCTCCAAAGACTTCATGCGCCGCCATGGCATTCCCACGGCCAGGCACGAAACCTTCACCGACGCTGCCTTGGCCCATCGCTATGTCGACATCCAAGGCGTTCCCATCGTGGTCAAAGCCGATGGCCTGGCCGCTGGCAAAGGCGTGGTGGTGGCCACGCGCTTGGAACAAGCGCACCAAGCCATTGACGACATGCTCACCACCAATGCCTTGGGCGTGAAGCACAACCAAGCCGGGGCTTGTGTGGTGATCGAAGAATTTTTGGCTGGTGAAGAGGCCAGCTTCATGGTCATGTGCCATGGCGACCAAGTCTTGCCTCTGGCCACCTCCCAAGACCACAAACGCTTGCTGGACCAGGATCAAGGTCCTAACACCGGTGGCATGGGGGCGTATTCGCCAGCCCCGGTCGTCACCCCTGAGATTCATTCGCGGGTCATGCGTGAAATCATCATGCCGACCATCGCAGGCATGAAAAAAGACGGCATCCGTTACACCGGTTTTTTATATGCGGGCTTGATGATTGATGCCCAAGGCACACCTAAAACCTTGGAGTTCAATTGCCGCTTGGGCGACCCAGAGACCCAGCCCATATTGATGCGGCTCAAAAGCGATTTGCTGTCCCTTTTGTTGGCAGCAACGGAAGAGAATGCCAGCGCTTTGAAAGATTTCCCCATTCAATGGGACACCCGAACCGCATTGGGGGTGGTGTTGGCCAGTCGCGGTTACCCATTGGCGCCGCAATATGGCGATGCCATCACAGGCCTGCCCCTGGAAGCAACCGACACCATGGTCTTTCATGCCGGAACGGCCTGGGACGGCCAAACCTTATCCACCCAAGGCGGGCGGGTGCTGTGTGTCACCGCTTTGGGCAGCACGGTGCGTGCCGCGCAAAAACAAGCCTATGTGGGCGTGCAAAAAATCGCTTTTGACGGCCAACAGTACCGACGCGACATTGGCCATTTGGCCATCCGCAACTGAGCCTCCCTCTACCCCCCTTTTCCTTCGAGTCCCCCATGAACCCGATCCCACAAGTTCATTCCTACCTGGTTGGTTTGCAAAGCCGCATCACCCAGGCCTTGACCGACATCGATGGCACCGCTTTTTTGCGCGACCCCTGGCAAAAAGACAAAACTGAAATGTTGCAAGGCGAGGGCGACACACAAATTCTGGAGAATGGCCCTGTTTTTGAGCGCGCAGGCGTTGGTTTTTCCAATGTCCGTGGGCCACAGTTGCCGGCCTCGGCCACCCAGCATCGGCCTGAGCTGAAGGGCTCGCCTTTTCAAGCCATGGGCGTGTCCTTGGTGTTTCACCCGCGCAACCCGTATGTGCCGACCGTGCACATGAACATCCGCATGTTGACGGCGCACCCCAAGGAAGGCCTCCCCGTGTCATGGTTTGGCGGCGGCATGGACCTGACCCCTTACTATGGGTTTGAAGAAGACGCGCAACATTTCCATCAAACATGCAAGGCAGCCGTTGATCCCTTTGGTGCAGCGCTTCACCCGCGCTTTAAAACCTGGTGCGACGATTACTTCACCCTCAAACACCGCCAAGAGCAACGCGGTGTGGGCGGTATTTTTTACGATGATTTTTCGGAATTGGGGTTTGAAGGCGGGTTTGGCTTGATGCAAAGTGTGGGCAACGCCTTGCTCACCGCCTATTTGCCCATCGTGCAACGGCGCAAGGACATGGCCTATGGCGAACGAGAGCGGCAGCACCAATTGATGCGCCGAGGCCGCTATGTGGAATTCAATTTGGTGTGGGACCGGGGCACCCATTTTGGACTTCAGTCCGGAGGCCGAACCGAGTCCATCTTGCTCTCCATGCCCCCCTTGGTGAGTTGGGCCTACCAACAGCGGCCTGAGCCGGGCACCCCTGAGGCGAAGCTTTACACCGACTTTTTGGTGCGAAAAGATTGGGTTTGAATCCCCACAACCTCATTGACAAACCAAGCACCCCTCGCAAGCTGGGGTTTTACGGCGGTGCCTTTGACCCACCGCATTTGGCGCATCTGGCCTTGGCCAAGCACGCCATGGCATACCTGAAGTTGGATGCCTTGTATGTGGTGCCCACTGGGCACGCAGGTCACAAAACGCCATCAAAAACCCCTGCGATGGATCGTTTGGCCATGTTGTCATTGACCTTTGCCAGCTTGGCCAAGGTGGTGATGGATGACCGAGAAACGCGCCGCGCCGGGCCGTCGTACACGGTGGACAGCTTGAATGAATTGAGCGCCGAGCACCCTCATGCCCAATGGTTTTTGATCATTGGCGAGGATCAGGCCCAATCTTTTGAGGGTTGGCGCAATTGGCAAAAAATTGTGGCCATGGCCCAAGTGGTGGTGGCTGCACGCGCCACTGGCGATCCAGTCGCTCCATCAGAGAGCAAGTGGCACAATCGGGGCGTGACAAACGCCATTGATTTGGCTTTTCCCGCCATGGACATCAGCGCGACACGCATCCGCGAAGCCATTGAACAAGGGCGCTCCATCTCTCAATGGGTCCACCCCAACGTCAACGATTACATTCAACACCATCACCTGTACCGCCAAACCCGATGACCACTTCTGCCGCCACTCAAAAAGACATTCAAAAACTTCAGCGCTTGATCGTGGATGCGCTCGAAGATGTGAAGGCACAAGACATTGTGGTGTTCAACACCGAACACCTGTCACCCCTGTTTGAACGCGTGATCATTGCCACAGGCACATCGAATCGGCAAACCAAGTCCCTGGCCAGCAGTGTGCGTGACAAGGTGCGTGAAGCCGGCCTGCCCAAGCCCCGCCTAGAGGGGGAAGACAACGGTGAGTGGATCATTGTGGATTGCGGCCCGGCCGTGGTTCACATCATGCAGCAGGCCATTCGCCAGTACTACCACTTGGAAGAAATTTGGGGCGACAAGCCGGTGCGCTTGAAACTGGGTGCACCCAAACCTTTGGCCCCCGTCCCGGTGAAAGCCGCTCCGACCAAAGACAAACCCAAAAGCAAGTCTGCCAAAGCAGCGCCCGCCAAAACCGCTGCTCGCCCGACCAAAGCCAGTCCCGCCACAGCGGCGCGCAAAACCTCTGTGGCACCGGCGAAAAAGTCTCCTGCCAAAAAAACCATCCAAGCCACAGGCCGCGCCAAAACCAAAGCGTCATGAAGCTTTGGGTGGTGGCCGTTGGACAGCGAATGCCCGAGTGGGCCCAGTCAGCTTGCCTGGACTATGCCAAACGCTTTCCACCGGATTGGCCGCTGGAAATCAAGGTGGTCAAAACCGAACCACGCCACAACCAATCGGCCGAAAAATGTTTATTGGCTGAACGAAAACGCATTGAATTGGCATGGCCTGCCGACACCTTGCGCGTTGTTTTGGATGAACGTGGACTCGCCCTGAGCACCTTGGATTTGGCCCAGCGTTTAAAAAACTGGCAGCAAGAAAGCGTGAACGTGGCGTTTGTCATTGGCGGACCTGACGGGCTGGACGCAGAATTCAAGCGCAAAGCCCATTTGGCATTGCGCTTGTCAGACCTGACGTTGCCTCACGCCTTGGCCCGGGTGATGTTGATCGAGCAGTTGTACCGGGGAATCTCCGTGTTGGCCAACCACCCTTATCACCGAGAATGAGGTCATGCCGCCCTCTATTTACTTGGCCTCACAAAGCCCACGCCGACAAGACCTGCTCGGCCAAATGGGTCAACACTTTGAGCTGTTGCTGCCAGACCCGTCAGAAGATGTGGAATCCCTGGAAGCCACCCAAGCCGGTGAATCACCACGCGACTATGTGCAACGGGTCACCGCCCTGAAATTGGCATACGCCTTGAACCGTTGGCGCCTGCGGGGCCTGTCGTTGGCCCCCATTTTGTGTGCCGACACCACCGTGGCGCTGGGCGACGCCATTTTGGGCAAACCACAAAACCGCCAGCACGCCCGTGACATGTTGTCCGCCTTGAGCGGGAAAACCCACGTGGTTTTCACGGCGATTGCCGCTGGCACCCCCACCGAAATGCGCCATGCCCTCAGTGTCTCGCAAGTGCGTTTTGCGGCGTGGAGCCCAGGTGAGATCGATGCCTATTTGGACTCGGGAGAGTGGGACGGCAAGGCAGGCGCATATGCCATTCAAGGGCGTGCAGCCTCACACATTGCCCATATCGAAGGCAGCTACTCGGGCATCATGGGTTTGCCCGTGTATGAAACCGCTGAATTGTTGAAGCCGCCTTGGAAAGGACTTTGATGAGCGTTCAACAAGATATCTTGATCAATTGGTCGCCCCAAGAAACCCGTGTGGCGGTGATTGAAAACGGCGCCC
>CAXNFO010000193.1:0-4808 GCA_964201395.1 Limnohabitans sp. | reverse complement strand
TGCGGGCGGTGTTGAAGGTGGAGTCTGATTTGCGGCCCTGGGCCTTTGGGCGCAATACCAACGGTACGGTGGACATGGGGATGGCGCAAATCAACAGCATCCATTTGCCCGAATTGGCGCGCCATGGCATTCAAAGCCAGCATTTGTTTGACCCGTGTGTGGCCAGCTATGTGGCGGCTTGGCTGCTGCGCAGAAACATCGATCGCCATGGGCTGACGTGGCATGGCGTGGCGGCCTACCATTCGCTCACGCCCGAGCACAACCTGCGCTACCAGGGTTTGCTGATGAAGGTCTTGTACCCCGATGTGGTGGCCAACAAACGTGTGGCTGCAAATGTGAAAGGCACGCCGGCCAATGCCCATATAGCCGCCAATACCAGCGCAAACATCAACACGGGTGCCAAAGCCGTCTCAAATGTGAATGCGAGCGCCAGTGCTACCCCCAGCGCGGCTCACCATGCCGATGCAGGGCCCACCTTGCTGGCCGAAAGCCATTGATTCAGGGCGCGCGCAGCGCAGTCATTACTTTTTGTTTTTGCGGTTGAATTGGTTGAGCAACCAAAACCCGACAACGGCGAACCAAATGACGAAAAGGATGTGATGGGTTTGCATGGTGTTCTCCTCAAAATAAGACAGGCATCATAAACACAAAGCGCCCCTAGTCGCCGACCAAGGTCAAGGTCGACCAGCGGGGCAAAAGGTCGAGCACGCTGTGAGACTTCATGCGCTCAACGGGGACGGGTTGCGGCGAAGCAAAGGAACCATGGCCACGATGGTGGCGATAAGCAGCACCACTTCTAGGGCGTAGACGGCGGTGTAGCCCATGACCGGGGTGCTCATGCTGGCGACCACATCGCGCAGCATGCCGCCCAAGGCGATGGCCAAGCCGGCTGCGGTGGCTTGCACCGCGCCCCAGGTGCCCAAGGCCAAACCCGTTTGGTTCGGTGGGGCCGCCTGCATGGTGGCGGTCAAAGTGCCGTGGCCAAACAAGCCGCTGCCCAAGCCAATCAAGCCCGTTCCGAGGGCAAACAACAGGGTCGATTGCATGGAGGCCGAAGCAATCACCGCCAAAAACGCCGGAATGCCCACCCAGGCCCCAATGCTGGCCATGCGAAACGGGTCATAGCCGCGCCCCAGCACCACGGAGGCCAGGGCAAAGCCGCTCAATGCACCCGTGGCCAAGGTGGCGGTCAGGGTGGTGGTGCTGCCCACACTCAGTTGCAAAATTTCACCGCCAAAGGGTTCGAGCAACACCTCTTCCATGTTGAAGGCCATGGTGCCAAATCCCACCGCGACCAAGCGGCGCACGGCGTGTCCCGAGTGGCTGAGGGTGGCCCAGGCGGATTGGAAGGTGATGGGCGAGTCTGTACGCTTGCGGTGGCGATCGCGCGCCTCTTGCTTCCACAAGGCGGTCACATTGAGCACCAAAGTCAACACCGCACAGGCTTGGATCACCTGCACCAAGCGCCCCGGCGAATAATCGGCCAACGCAGCGCCAAACACCAAGGCGCTGACGATGGTGCCCAGCAACAGCATCACGCACATCAGGCCCACCACTTTGGGTTGGTCTTCGACCGGGGCCAAATCGGTGGCCAAGGCCAGGCCCACGGTTTGGGTGGTGTGCAAGCCCGCACCCACCAGCAAAAACGCCACGGCCGCACCCATTTGGCCGACCCAGGCCGGTGCTTGGCTGGCTTGGCCCGAGCCCGACAGCACCAGCAGGGCAAACGGCATCACCGCCAGGCCGCCAAATTGCAGCAAGGTGCCCATCCAGATGTAGGGCACCCGGCGCCAGCCCAATTCGGAGCGGTGGTTGTCAGAGCGAAAGCCGATCAGCGCCCGAAATGGCGCAAACAGCAAAGGAATGGAGATCATCACCGAGACCAAGGTGGCACTGACATGCAGCTCCACGATCATCACCCGGTTGAGTGTGCCCACCAGCAGCACCAAGGCCATGCCGACGGAGACTTGAAACAAAGACAGGCGCAACAGGCGCGAGAGCGGCAAATCCGGCGAAGCGGCATCGGCAAAAGGCAAAAACTTGGGGCTCATGTGGGCCCATGCCTTGAGCATTTTGAGGCTGATGCTGTTCATGCGTGTACCGGGTGGCGGCGCCTTGAAGAAAAAAGAACCGAGATCAAAGACCTCGGTTCTTTGGTAGAAACAGATGAATCTATTTCTTGGCTTCCGCTGGCGCAGCAGCCACTGCCGCAACAGGTGCTTTGCCGTTCAGGAAGCCCTTCACCCAGGTGGTGTTCAGGGTGATGGCCAGGTGCACCGAAAACGATGCAACGGCCACAGCGATCAAAAAGATCGGTACGCCCACTTGGGGACGCACCACGGTCCACATTTTTCCGTAGATCATGTTGTTGCCCCTTTACTTGAGCCAGGGTGAGTAGATGTACGCAAGCAAATGGGCGAATGCAGCAATCATCCCAAAAATTTGCGTCCCTTGGATGAGGTGCCTGTGCAGCTCCTCAGATTCGGCCTCGGTCAAACCGGTGGGCCCTACTTTGTCGGACATGGGTGTCTCCTTGTAAGAAGTCTCCGAACCGTGCTGAACCCGCACGAGGGTTATTCGTGACCCCCATGGCCACAAATGCTTTCAAACACAGGTGACGCACTGTCAATTTAACGGCACAAAACCAAATGTCAATCTCAATTTACATTCGGAAGGGCGGTTTTGTCAATCACGCAAATGCCTCGGCGGCGCATTTATGCATCAATAAAGCGCAAAAATCTTAGTAAATGATTGATTTAAATGAATTAATTTATTTCTGCCACAGCCGTGCGGTGTGGCGTGCTTGCCCCAGGTGGGCGGCTCTGGGGCGTTGTCGCCGGCCCCATGGGCCTGACCAACTGCCCTCAGGTTCGGTGTGGCTGGCGTGTGCGCCTGCGAGGGCGGGGTACCGGCTCTGCCAGGGGCAGCACACGTTCGAGCGCACTGGCCTGGTGGATCACGCCCCCACCCAGGCACACCTCGCCGTCGTAGAGCACCGCCGATTGGCCCGGCGTCACCGCCCACTGGGCCGGGTCAAACCGCAGGCTCAGCAGGTCGGGGCCGATGGCGCTGATCGCACATGGTGCATCGGTTTGGCGGTAGCGGGTTTTGGCGGCCAAGGCACTGGCGCTGGGGGCTTGGCCCGATACCCAACTGAGGTCTTGGGCATGCAACTGTTCTGACAACAACCACGGGTGATCGTGGCCTTGCACCACCCACAAGGTGTTGTGTTCCAGGTCTTTGCGCGCGACAAACCAAGGCGCATGCTCGCCTGCACCGCGCGCGGCACCGCCGGCTTTGACGCCACCAATGCCCAGCCCTTGGCGCTGACCCAAGGTGTAAAAACTCAGGCCCATGTGTTCGCCCACACAGCGACCCCGCTCGTCGCGCACCGGCCCGGGTGTGCTGGCGATGTAGCGGTTTAAAAACGCTCTGAACGGGCGCTCGCCAATGAAACAAATGCCGGTGGAGTCGCGCTTTTGGGCGTTGGGTAAACCGATCTCGGTGGCCAAGCGCCGCACTTCACTTTTGTGCAACTCGCCCACCGGAAACAGCGTTTGGCGCAATTGATCTTGGCGCAAGCGGTGTAGAAAATAACTTTGGTCTTTGCCAGGGTCCAGGCCTTTGAGCAACTGCACGCTGTCGCCGTGGGTACGCACCCGGGCGTAGTGACCGGTGGCAATTTTGTCGGCGCCGCGCGCCATGGCGTGGTCCAAAAAAGCTTTGAACTTGATCTCTGCATTGCACAAGATGTCGGGGTTGGGCGTGCGCCCGGCTTGGTATTCGTGCAGAAACTGGGCGAACACCCGGTCTTTGTATTCGGCGGCGAAGTTGATGTGCTCGATCTCGATGCCAATCACGTCGGCCACCGCAGCGGCGTCCACAAAGTCGACGTTCGATGCGCAGTACTCGCTGTCATCGTCGTCATCCCAGTTCTTCATGAAGATGCCCAACACCTCATGGCCTTGTTGCTTGAGCAGCCAAGCGCTGACCGCCGAGTCCACCCCGCCGCTCAATCCCACCACCACCTTGTGTTTTTTGGCCATGCGCTGAATTATCCGCGTGGCGTGTTCTGCAACGTGTGCACAGATGCATCGGTGTGCAATGCCGACAGAGGCAAACGCACACCGGCATGGTGGTCCAGCACACACTGCAATACCAAGGGGCTGCGGTGTTGCGCCACACTGGCTTGCACCTCAGCGGGGCTCATCCACAGGGTGCGCACGATGCCGTGGTCCAAGCTGCGCTCGGTCAGGTGTTCGCCCAAGGTACCGCCAAACGCAAAGCGCAGGTAGGTGATGTCCTCGGCCGCTGCGTCGCCCCGCGCCGGGCGCTGAAAGCGTGCCATGTAAACGCCCACCAAGGCTTCCACGCTGAAGCGGTGGGCGGTTTCTTCCAGGGCCTCGCGTTCACAGGCGTGCACCAGTGATTCGCCTGGGTCAAGGTGACCGGCCGGGTTGTTCAGGCGCAAGCCCTCTGGCGTGTGTTCCTCGATCAAGAGGTAGCGGCCCTCCCGCTCTATCACCGCCGCCACGGTGACGCTGGGTTTCCATCGCATGTCCATGCCGCCATTGTCGGGCCTCAGCAAGGGCTGGCACATGCCAGCGCACCTGTGGCCAGGGCCAGAAGGCCTGTGACGAAGGCAAACCCGGTTGACAAGCCTCGTTTATGAGATATATTGACACCTCTAATTGTCAACTTTAATTGACACTGCCAAGGAGTCACCATGGGAAATACCGTTATCGCCCGCATTGAACAAGCGCTGGTCCAGCATTTGGCCTTATCCGGCGGGCCGTCTGCACCGCCGC
>CAXNFO010000192.1:0-4825 GCA_964201395.1 Limnohabitans sp. | reverse complement strand
TATTGTGCACAACATCCACTTTTACCCAGGTCAGCCCATGCAAATTGACATCAATGCTTTGTCCCACGACATCCAGTACAAACTCATCTCCTCCACCGTGGTGCCACGCCCGATTGCGCTGATCAGCACCTATGGGGAAGAAACCGGGGACAACGCCGCACCCTTTAGTTTTTTCAACGCCATGGGCGAGAACCCACCCGTGCTGGTGGTGGGCTTGGAAACGCGCCGCCATGACAAGTCGCTCAAAGACACCACGATCAACATCATGAAAAACGGCCAGTTCGTCATCCATTTGGTCGACGAAGGCTTGGGCGAAGCGATGAACATTTGCGCGGTGGACTTTCCACCCACCGTGAGCGAGACCGACATGGCTGGCCTGACCATGGTGCCCTCCACCTTGATCAAACCCAAACGCATCCAAGAAGCCCCGGTGGCCTTTGAGTGCGAAAAAATCACCTTTTTACAAATCAGCCCAGACCGCCACATCGTGGTGGGCAAGGTGGTGATGATGCATGTGCGCGATGGCTTGTTTGACCCGGCCACCTATTACATCGACCCAGAAAAATACCACCCGATTGGGCGCATGTTTGGGCAGCTCTACACCCGCACCCGCGACCATTTCAAAATGACCGTTCCCTCTTACGAGGACTGGCAAAAAACCCACCCGAAGTGAAGTCTCGCGTGGCTCACGCGGTTTTGACGCCAGGAAACATGCACCCGTTCGTCATCGCGCGATGGTCAGCCCGATGAAGGTACTTGTGCAGGTGTTCTTTAACTGCTGAACAAAAAGTTCATCACGTCGCCGTCTTTGACCACGTACTCTTTGCCCTCGGCGCGCATCTTGCCAGCGTCTTTCGCGCCTTGCTCGCCTTTGAACTGGATGAAGTCATCAAAGGCAATGGTTTGGGCACGGATGTAGCCCTTCTCGAAATCGGTGTGGATCACCCCTGCCGCTTGCGGACCGGTGTCGCCCACATGGATGGTCCACGCCCGCACCTCTTTCACGCCAGCGGTGAAGTAGGTTTGCAAACCGAGCAAGGTATAGGCCGAGCGGATCAAGCGGTTCAAGCCCGGTTCGGTTTGGCCCAACTCGCTCAAGAACATATCGCGGTCTTCGTCGCTCATCTCGCTCATCTCGGCTTCGAGCTGGGCGCAAATCGCGACCACCGGCGCGTTTTGTGATTGGGCGTAAGCGGTGAGTCGATCCAGCAAGGGGTTGTTCTCAAAACCATCTTCCGACAAATTGGCCACAAACATCGCGGGCTTGGCGGTGATCAAGAAAAACTGTTTGAGCAGCGGTTTTTCTTCCTTGCTGAAATCGATGGTGCGCACGGGCTTGGTGTCGTTCAAAGCCAGTTGGCATTTCTCCAAAATGGCCACCAACTTGGCGGCCTCTTTGTCGCCCGAGCGCGCAGTTTTTTGCACCCGGTGCATGGCTTTTTCCACGCTGCTCAAGTCAGCCAAACACAACTCCGTTTGAATCACCTCAATGTCAGAGATGGGGTCAACCTTGCCCGCGACGTGGATGACGTTGTCGTCTTCAAAGCAGCGCACCACATTCACAATCGCATCGGTCTCGCGGATGTGGGCCAAAAACTGGTTGCCCAAACCTTCGCCGGTGCTGGCCCCGGCCACCAAGCCAGCGATGTCGACAAACTCCACGATGGCCGGCACGATGCGTTCGGGCTTGACGATGGTGGACAGCTGCGCCAAGCGCAGATCGGGCACCTCGACCACGCCCACATTGGGTTCAATGGTGCAAAACGGGTAGTTTTCTGCCGCAATGCCTGCCTTGGTCAGCGCATTGAACAGGGTGGATTTACCGACATTGGGCAGGCCGACGATGCCGCATTTCAAACTCATGGAAATTCCTCAACCCGCAGGCGCGGGGATGGTTGGGCGCACAGTCTCGCCAAAGGGGTGGGATTGTAGCCAGCGCCTCGCGCTGAAGGCGCATCCCATCAGCGCCCAACTCACAGGAGGTATTGGAGGTCGAGCACCTGGCCCACGCGCAATACCGGCTCCACATCCTCACTGACGCCTTGGGTGGCAATGGCATTCATGCCAAAGCTGATGGCCCCGTCCAAGCGGCGGTCTTGCCGGTAACTTTGCAGCACATCGCTGAGCAGTGGGTTCACGGCGGCGGTGTCGGGATCGACATTGGGCATGGGACATCGCGAACACGGTTTGACCGGTTGCAACACCACTTGGCCTTCTTCGGCCTGCCACGACAAGCTGCGCAGGTGGTCTTCATCATGCGCCGCAATGCCACTGAGCACGATGTTGGGCCGAAAGCGGCGCAAATCGACCGTGCCATGGCCTTGGGTGGCCAAGCGCGCATTCAGGTCTTCGACCGAGGCTTGGCTGCACACCAAGTAAGGGTAGCCATCGCTGAATTGGTTTTTCGCGGCCACGGTACCGGTCCATTGGGTGCTGCTCAGGCGCACATGGTCGGGGTCAAAACGCGCCAGGCGCAACCGGCCCAGGGCTTTGCCCTCAGGGGTTTGACCCAGAAAGTCGGTGAACCACTGCGCCGCCACATCACCCATGTCAAACGCGGGCATGATGTGCCCCCACAGCTGAACCTTCACGGGCTCTTGCACCTCAAACAAGGCCAAGTGCAAGGCCAACATGCCCGGTGCGCGCAGCACCACATCGGACAAGCGCAGGCTGGGTTGGATCAGCGCCATCTGGGGCACATCGCGCTGGCTGACCATCTCGCCGTGCGCGTCAACCACCATCCAACAGCGGTCGTTCAACAAGCCCTGGTCGGTCAGGGTGGCTTCTTGCACCATCACACCAGCGCAAGATTTGACGGGGTATATCCACAATTGGGACACGGTGGCTTGGGCGTCGGTCATGGTTTCATTGACGGGTCGATGAGGAGGGTTGAATTGTGCCTGTGTGGCTGGCGTGAAAGGGCCCACCTAGAATCGCCCACCATGAAAGCTGCTTTCGATGTGTGTATCCGAGGTGCCGGTGTGGTCGGTCAAAGCCTGGCCTTGCAGTTGGCAGGTTTGCGCTTGCGGGTGGGCCTGGTCGACACTGCCCCCCAAGCCGCACCCGATGTGCGCGCTTTTGCCCTGAATGCCGCCTCCAAAACCCTGTTGCAAAGCCTGCGCTGTTGGCCCGATGCCGAGCACGCGACCCCGGTTCAATGCATGCGGGTGTGGGGCGATGGCGGCGCGCAAGTTCAATTGCCCGCACCCACCGCCGATGGCTTGAGTTGGATTGTGGATGTGCCTGTGCTCCAAGCCCAATTGACCCAAGCGATTCAATACCAGCCCCTGATCACCTGGCTGACTGAACCATCCAGCGCCAGCCTCACCGTGGTGTGCGAAGGCCGCCACAGCAGCAGCCGCGACCACTTGGGCGTCACCCACGAGGTCTTGCCCTACGACCAACACGCCTTGGCCGCTCGGGTGCAATGCAGCGTGCCGCATCAAGGCCAGGCCTTCCAATGGTTCAACCACGATAACGGCGAGCTCGACATCTTGGCGCTGTTGCCCATGGGCGGCGCGCAAGGCCAACAAGCGGCCTTGGTGTGGTCGCTCAGCCCAGCACGGGCTGCCCAGTTGCAAGCCATGCCTGCAGCCGAGTTTGAACAAGCCTTGAACCATGCCAGCCACGACCAATTGGGCGGCTTGTCCCTCACCAGTGAGCGCCGCAGCTGGCCCCTGCAAATGGCCCGTGCCACGCAGTGGTCTGGCCAAGACAGCGACGGCCATGCGTGGGTGCTGGCCGGTGACGCCGCCCACAGCGTGCACCCGCTGGCGGGCTTGGGCCTGAACCTGGGCTTGGCCGATGCCCAAGCCCTGCACGATGTGCTGCAAACCCGCCAAGGCATCAACCACTGGCGGCCCTTGAGCGACCGCCATTTGCTGCGCCAATACGAGCGCCAACGAAAGGCCGGCATGTGGCCGACTTGGGTGGCTTGCGACGGCTTGCAGCGTTTGTTTGCCCACCCCCATGCGCTGGCCAAAGACCTGCGCCAATGGGGCATGAAAAACTTTGACACCATCCCACCCTTGAAGCAATGGGTGATTCAACAGGCGATGCAATGATTTCCTTCTCCCTTACTGGGCGCTACACGGCGCACATTCAACGCGCCATTTTTGCGGCTGTTCTCCTGGCATTTTTCACTTGGTCGGGCATGGCCGGGGCGCAAGAGGCGGCTATTCGCAAAACCCTCAAAGAGCGCATCCCCGAGCTGCCGAAAATTGTGTCCATCAGCAAAACCCCCATCAATGGCTTGTATGAGTTGCTGCTCGAGGACAACGAGATTTACTACACCGACGCCAACGGCCACTACCTGGTGCAAGGCAGCCTGATTGATACCCGCACCAAACGCAACCTGACCGAAGAGCGCAGCGACAAACTCAATGCCATTGCCTTCAACACCCTGCCGATCAAAGATGCGATCACCATCGTGCGTGGCAACGGGCAACGCAAGCTGGCGGTGTTTGAAGACCCCAACTGCGGCTACTGCAAACGCTTTGAGCGCGACTTGCAAAAGGTCGACAACATCACCGTGTACTTGTTTTTGTATCCTATTTTGGGCGCCGATTCGATGGACAAATCGCGCCACATCTGGTGCGCCAAAGACCAGCCCAAGGCATGGCTGGACTACATGACCCGCGACACCGCACCGGCCCCTGCCACCTGCGACAGCTCGGCCCTGACGCGCAATGTGGAATTTGGGCGCAAACACAAAATCACCGGTACCCCCACCTTATTGGCGCAAGATGGCAGGCGCGTGCCAGGTGCCATACCGGTGGCCCAAATTGAACAGCTCATCGCTGCCAAGCCCTGAGATGCAACACCC
>CAXNFO010000191.1:0-4843 GCA_964201395.1 Limnohabitans sp. | reverse complement strand
CTGGGCACGTATTGGGCCAAGGCATTGAGATACGCCAAGCCCCCAATCTCCTCGGCCTTGCCCACCCCCTGCAAATGTTCAAACACCGTGATCACATCGGCCGGCCGGCTGGTGTTGATCAAAGCCGTCAAAGAGGCAAATATTTGGCGGTGCTCGTAGCGGTAAAAATCCCCGTCTTGCAGCATGTCGCCAATCCGGTCCCAGGCTGAGTTGTCCAGCAACAGCCCGCCCAACACACTGGACTCGGCCTCGATGGAGTGCGGCGGAATGCGCAACTGCGCCACTTGCCGGTCTTTGCTGGACAGTTCTTCGATACTGGAAAAAACAGCTGACATTGGATTCCTAATAAAACACCATCGTAAAGCCACCGAGAGGCACTGTCACCGCACAAACCTGTGCAAAAGGGGTGCACAGGCAGGGGATAAGCCTTGGATTGAGTTTAAAAATATGCAAAAACAAGATTCGATGGACCAGCAGTGAGGTCATCGTCAAGGGTTCAAGCTTGGGCACGCCAGGGGACGCCAAGAATGAAAAAAGCCGTTGCATGCAGCAACGGCCTCTTCGGGGTCTGGCGCGGGATCAGGCAGTTTCGCCGTACACCGACACGTTGACTTCCACCACCACATCGGTATGCAAAGACACGCTAACCGCAGAGTCACCCACCACCTTGATGGGGCCATGGGGCATGCGCACTTGGGCTTTGGTGAGGGTGTAGCCCGCTTTGACCAGTTCTTCAGCGATGTCGAAATTGGTCACCGAGCCAAACAAGCGGCCATCCACACCGGCCTTTTGGGTCAGCTTGACGGTGGTGCCCGCCAACTTTTCACCAGCCGCTTGGGCTTGGGCCAACTTTTCAGCAGCCGCCTTTTCCAGGTCAGCGCGGCGCACTTCAAACTCTTTGATGGCGTCTGCGGTGGCGCGGCGTGCACGGCCCGAAGGGATCAGAAAGTTACGGGCATAACCGTCTTTGACCTTGACGACTTCACCCAGATTGCCAAGGTTCACCACCTTGTCGAGCAATATGATTTGCATGATGTGTTCCCTTAGATTTTGTGTTGATCGCTGTAGGGCAACATGGCCAAAAAGCGTGCACGCTTGATGGCGGTGTTGAGCTGGCGCTGGTAAATGGCCCGGGTGCCAGTCAGGCGCGCGGGAATGATTTTTCCGTTTTCGGCAATGAAGTCGCGAAGGGTATCGACATCTTTGTAGTCAATCTCTTCCACGCCCGCAACCGTGAAACGGCAAAAGCGCTTGCGCTTGAAAAGCAGGGACTGGGTGTTGCGCTTGGGGCGCTTGTCTTTGTTGAATTTCTTGAACGTGGCCATGGCTTGGGCCTCCTATGTGTTGGGCTGAAAATCTTGCAAATGAAAAACAGGGTGCTTGGCGTTGCGGGTGGTGGCCAAAAAGCCTTTGAACAACCAGCAACTGTCGAGGGCTTGGTGGCCAATGCGTTCGGCCATCAGGCCCACCGCAATGGTTTTGACAGAGGTTTTGACGGTTCGCGGGGTTCCGGCTTCTTGCTGTTCAGACTCGTGTTCGAGTCGCAATTCCAAAACTGGCAATCCCGCTGGGGTGTACCGCAAAGGACTGACCTCTGCGATGCGTGCCGTCAAAACCAACTGGTTCACACCCAGCCGATCGACCTCAGGCAGAAAAGTCCGCTTGCTGGGCCTTGCGGGCCTCTTCGCGTTCCACACTCTTCATCATGGAAGAAGGACCGGTGTCGGCCTTCTTCTTTTGAACGGTGAGGTGGCGCAGCACAGCGTCATTGAACTTGAATGCATGCTCAATCTCGGCCATCACCGCTTGGCTGGCTTCGATGTTGATGCACAGGTAATGCGCCTTGGCCAGTTTGTTGATCATGTAGGTCAGCTGACGCCGACCCCAATCTTCAACCCGGTGGATCACGCCGCCGCCAGCGGTGATCATGCCTTTGTAGCGCTCCAGCATGGCTGGAACTTGTTCGCTCTGATCCGGATGGATGAGCAAGATGATTTCATAATGACGCATGCAGACTCCTTGTGGATGAAGCCGCCCCCAGCGTCTGATGGGGTGCAGCAAGGGAAACCCAAGATTATAGGCGAAAGCACCTGTCGCCCCGTTACTGGCCCACCCACCCAGGAATTTGAGCACCCGCACTGCCCCAGGTGTGGGGTCGCCACCAGCACGGGCTCAAGATGCGGCAGGCGTAGGCGCCGGCCTGGCGGCAGGCCAAATTTTGCTGACCACAACGCCTGCGACCAATCCTGTGGGCACCCCAAAAACACCCGCACTGACGGGTGCCACCCCCCACCACAGCCCATCGAGCGAACCCAGTCCCATGGCCGCCAGCGAGTGGGCGCCTATGTACCACAGCGCCAATACCGTGCCGCAAACCATCGCCGCAATGGCACCAGCACGGGTGAACCCCGGCCAGTACAGGCTGAGCAACAGGACAGGAAAGAAGCAGGATGCGGCCAAAGAAAAAGCACAAGACACCCAAAACAAGATGTCCACGGGTCGGTAAGTGGCAATCCAAGCTGCGACCAGGGCAACCAGCATCAACAAAATTTTTGACAGCATGACCCGCCGAATGGGGGTGGCCTTGGGCGCCAGGGTCTGAAAATACATGTCGTGCGCCAAGGCATTGGAGATGGTCAAGAGCAAGCCATCAGCCGTGGACAAGGCGGCAGCCAAGGCACCAGCCGCGATCAGCCCCGTGAAAACGGCAGAAATACCCAAAATCTCGGGGACTGCCAGCACCAAATAATCGGTGGCCAAGCGCACATCGGCCCATTGAACCAGGCCATCGCCATTGTGGTCATTGAGGGTCAGCAAGGCAGGTTTTCGCAACTTCAGTTGTTGCGCCCACTCTGGCAGAGCATTCATGGCCGAGCCCACCAAATCGGTCAAAACCACCTGCTTGATCATCACCGCCAGGCTGGAAGCGCACAGGTAGACGATGACCACCCAAACCAGGGTCCAAACGATGGATTTTTGGGCTTGCCGCGCTGTGGGAGTGGTCAAAGAACGCATCAAGACATGGGGCAAAGAGGCGGTTCCCATCATGAAGCAAAGCACCAGACACAAGGTGTTGAGCAAGCCGTTTTGGCTGTCTTGGGCAGTGCCGCGCTCAAAGCCAATGGCGCGCTGCAATTCATGCTGAATTTGGCTGCGCTCGCGCTGCCATGCCTGAACCAAACGCTGGCTGTCGCTGTCGTGCCAAACAGGGTTGGCCTCCAAGCGTTGAATGTCGCGCACCGGGCTGTTTTGTAGCTTGAGTTCAGCAATCTTAGCGCCCAGCAATTGCCGCTCCGCAAACCGGGCTTGCTCTGGGGCAGCGATTTTGCGATCCAACTCGGCCAATTTCTCAAGCATGATGGCTTTGGACTGCGCCTCAGCTGGATCGGCCTGGATGTCGCGCACCCGCTGGGCCATGCCATGCAATCCCAAACTGGCCCCCCACGATGGCAAAGGGCTGCCGTGGACATGCCATGACACCGCCACGGCCAAGGTCACCATGGTGGAGACAATGACCACGCATTGCAACACCTGGGTCCAGGTCACCGCGCGCATGCCGCCCAAAAAGGAGCACAACAACACCCCGCCCAAGGCCAAAAACACACCCAGCTCAAAGTTCATCCCGGACAGCATGGAAGCCACCAGGCCAATGGCATAGATTTGCGCCACCAAATAAACACCCGAACACAAAATGGCGCCTGCGGCAGCCAACCAGCGCACCGCACTGCTGTCCATGCGCTGGCCCAACAGCTCTGGAATGGTGGTGGCCCCCGATTGCTGGATCTTGCCGGCAAACAAAATGCCCAACAAACAAAATCCGCCAGTCCAGCCCAACACATAGGCCAAACCCCCAGCGCGTTCACCATCGCCAACAAACCCATCGGAAATCAGCAAGCCTGTCAAACCCATGAAGGTGGCAGCCGACATCCAATCAGCGGCGGTGGCCATGCCGTTGAAGGGCGCACCAATGCGGCGACCCGCAACATAGTATTCGTCAGACAGCGTGGTTCTGCAGACCAAACCAATGGTGGCGTAACCCGCGATGGACAACACCAAAAAACACACATTGATGCTGGATTTGGAGACACCCCACGATTCGGCCATCCACAATGACAAGGCCATCAACAAGGCACCCAAGCTGGCACCCAGCACCATGCGCCAGCGCCAAGCCTCAGCCATCACCGGTGACCCGCCTCATCTTGGGGGTGGCGATGCGCCCCCCACAGCAACAGCACATAGACCACTGGGAGGGCCTGGGCCACCCACCAAAAATGCCACCCAGATTGATCGGGCGTCAGCCAAACCCACACCAGCGCAGCCACCGTGACCAGCAAGGCCAAGCACAAAAACACCCACTCACGGGGTCTCAGGGCAGAAGTGGGGGGCTGGTCATCGGCATTCACACCTGGGTTTTAGCAGTTTTATGCCGCCACGGGGCTGGGGTTGCCCCTAGGCTTCACGCCGATGCAGCCAGCGATTTCCAAGTTTGGATCACGCTATCGGGGTTGAGCGAAATGGAGCTGATGCCTTTTTGGGCCAACCACAAGGCAAAGTCGGCATGGTCGCTGGGGCCTTGGCCGCAAATGCCCACGTATTTGCCGGCTGCGTGACAGGCATCGATGGCGCGCTCAAGCATGGCCAAAACCGCCGGGTCGCGTTCGTCAAAGTCGGCGGCCAACAATTCCAAACCCGAGTCGCGGTCCAAGCCCAAAGTGAGTTGGGTCAGGTCATTGGAGCCGATGGAGAAACCGTCAAAAAATTGCAAAAAGTCGGCCGCCAAAATGGCGTTGCTGGGCACTTCGCACATCATGATCAATTTCAAATCATCCAGCCCGCGCTGCAA
>CAXNFO010000190.1:0-4855 GCA_964201395.1 Limnohabitans sp. | reverse complement strand
ACGGCCCATTTGCTGAATCCATTCGGGGCTATCGGGGTGGCCGTATTTGTTGCTGGTGATGAAGCGTTCACCGTGGTAGATGGCGATGGCCGGTTGATTGGCCGATGTGAACAACTCGCGTTGGTCATCGCCCACAATCATCACCACATCAGGGGCCACTTGTGCCAGCACGTTCCCCAAGTGGTCCAAAGACTGGTCACAGGCCTTGGATTTTTGGCTGAAGGTTTCGAAGTTCACTTCATCGGCATAGCGCGGACCGACCTCGGCCAGCAATTGCTCGTAGGTGACCAAGCGACCGTCCGAGTGGTTCAAGCCGGTGTTGGCAAAGTCCACTTCGGCACGGCGTTGCCATTGATCGACCGTCAGCGCCAACAGCGGGGTGTGCGAGACCCCCATGCCCAAAACAATGGATGCCATGGCAGCTCAGTCCTTGACCACAGCAACGATTTCGATTTGCACCAACATGCCGCCAGGCAAATCGGCCACCATGGTGTGGCGAGCGGGTCGGTCATGCGGATCAGGGAAACATTGGAGCCACTCTGCATTCAGCGCATCGCGGTGGCTGTTGTCTTTGACATAGGCTTTGACATGCACCACATCGCCCAGATCGGCCCCACCCTGGGCCAACAAGCTGCGCAAGTTCATGAACATGAACTTGGCTTGGCTGGGGCCATCGGCGGGCAAGGTGTCGTTGGCAGGGTCTTTGCCCATGATGCCGGATGAATAAATCATATTGCCCACCCGGGCACCCATGGGAATCGGGGCATTGCCATGGCTGACGCCAGGCACTTCGATGGATCTGCGGCCTCGGTTGGGCATGGATGTGCTCATTTAATATCCTTAAAAATCAATGGCTTGCTTCAAACCCGTCGCCCGCATTGCCATCCTGCGGTCGGCCTGGAATGGCACACGACTTTGATCCCATGCTATTGAATTCAATTTTGCATGCCATCAGGGGAATCCCTCATGACCGGTGAAGCCGCCCTCACGTCAAATGCCAACCAAGATGGCGCTTGAACAATCCCCAGAGTCCCAAAACCGCAGCCGCAAGGCCCAAGGGGCGATGGGGCGTGCGCTGAGCCAGATCAAAGACATGATCGTCAATGGCGAACTCAACCCGGGCGAGCAAATCCGGCAAGAAGAAATGGCCTTGAAGCTGGCCGTCAGCCGCGTCCCTTTGCGCGAAGCCCTGAACGTGTTGGCCGACCAAGGCCTGCTCTACCACCGCCCCCACCAGGGCTACTTTGTGACCAAACGCGACCCTGGCCAGTTTGCGCAAATCCGGCGCATGCTGCATTTGCTGGAAAACGAATTGATGGCCACCATCGCCTGGCCTGGACCAGAAGACTTACAGCGATTGATCGATTTGAACGCCCAGATGCAGCGCTGCGTGGATGCGGCCGATACCCAGCAACTGATTGAATTGAATCAACAATTCCATTTCGCCATCTTTGGTTTGTCGCCCAACCGGCTGATCATGGACGAGGTGGCCCGTTTGTGGGCCTTGATCGAACCCGGCATGTGGGACAAGTTTGACACCCAAGCGCAGCGTCTGCAAACCTTGATGGAGCATGAGCGCTTGATCCAGGCCCTGACCGAGCAAGACCGGGCCGCCTGCGTGGCCCAAATGGAACAGCACCGCTACAGCCCAGAAGACGGCATGCCCATCGAATTGCCCGGGGTGGTGATCGAACCCTCACCGGGGGTCTGAACCGGGCGTCAGCTGACAGACGGCCAAGCTCGCGGCTTGACAACATCGGTGCAGGTAGGGAAATGCACGCCTGGGCTTGCGGTGATAGACTCCCACCCCCATTAAGGAGAGCCCCATGCCTGGATTGCTGCCCCTCGTCGACCCCCATGGACTGCTGGAATATTCGGTGGTCTACACCGACCGTTCGCTCAACCACATGTCCAAAGACTTTCAAAGCGTCATGCGCGATATTTCGCGCCTGATCAAAGAGGTCTATCACGCCCACAGTGCGGTCTTGGTCCCGGGCAGTGGCACCTTTGGCATGGAAGCGGTGGCTCGGCAATTTGCCACCGACAAGCCTGTGCTGGTGTTGCGCAACGGCTGGTTCAGCTATCGCTGGACACAAATTTTTGACATGGGCCGCATCCCATCGGCCTGCACCGTGCTCAAAGCGCGGCGCATGAAGCCGGGTGCCCAAGAGCCCTTCTCACCCGCCCCCATCGAAGAAGTGGTGCGCACCATTGCCGCCGAAAAACCCGCTGTGGTGTTTGCCCCGCATGTGGAAACCTCTTGCGGCATGATGTTGCCCAACGACTATTTGCGCCAAGTCGCCGACGCGGTGCACGCGGTGGGTGGTTTGTTTGTGTTGGACTGCATTGCCTCGGGCGCCATGTGGGTGGACATGCAAGCCTGCGGCATCGACGTGCTGGTGACGGCCCCCCAAAAGGGTTGGAGCAGTTCGCCGTGCTGCGCCATGGTGGCCATGAGCGAGCGCGCCCGCCAAGCCATTGATGGCACCACCAGCACCAGCTTTGCCTGTGACCTGAAAAAATGGCTGCAAATCATGGAAGCCTATGAGGCAGGCAGCCACGCCTACCACGCCACCATGCCCACCGATGCGCTCAAGCGCTTGTGCGCCGTGATGTTGGAGTCCCAAGCCCTGGGTTTTGATCGTTTGCGCTTGGCGCAAGCGGAGCTCGGCCGCAAAGCCCGCGAAATGCTCAGCCGCCACGGCATCCCCAGCGTTGCAGCCCCCGGCTTTGAAGCCCCGGGTGTGGTGGTCAGCTACACCCAAGACCCGGAAGTGCAATCGAGCAAGAAGTTTTTGGCCCAAGGCCTGCAAACCGCCGCCGGTGTGCCTTTGCAATGCGATGAGGGCAGCGACTTCATGACCTTCCGCATCGGCTTGTTTGGCTTGGAAAAGCTGCTGAATGTGGACCGCACCGTCGACTTGCTCGAAGGCGCCTTGGAACAAGTCATGCCTCAGGCCCTGGCCCAGACGGCGTAAAAAACACCTCGCCCAACGTGCCCTCTACGCTGAGGGCGAACAGGGTCGAGGCGGTGTGACAGGTGAGTCAGGTGTTCCCTGCACCACCCCAACAAAAAAGGCCCCTCACGGGGCCTTTTTCCATGGTTGCGGGATCAGCCGCTGATCAGCGTACCACCGACAACATGTCGCGCTTGCCACCTTTGTAGGTGTACAAAGTCAATGCGCCGTTTTTCACATCGCCTTTGTCGTCAAAGGAAATGGTGCCGGTCACGCCTTTGTAGCCTGTGGTTTTGGCCAAAACGGGCAGGTATTTGGCTGGATCGCTGGACTTGGCAGTGACCATGGCGTCCACCATCAAATTCACAGCGTCGTACACATAAGGGGCATACAGCTTCACATCGTCATTGAAACGCTTTTTGTAGCGCACCCCAAAATCGTCCATGGCTTTTTTCTGTGCGCCTTCAACGCCGCCCGCTTCGGCGCACACCACTTGGCCATCGGCCATGGCGTCACCGGCCAATTTGGACAACTCGCCGGTGCAAATGCCGTCACCGCCCATGAACTTGGCGCTCACGCCCAAGGACTTCATTTGCTTGAGCATGGGACCGGCCACGGCGTCCATGCCGCCAAAGAACACCACATCGGGCTTTTTGCCCTTGAGGGTGGTCAAGATGGGCATGAAGTCGGTGGCTTTGTCGTTGGTGAATTCGCGACCCACGATGGTGCCGCCAGCGGCCTTGACGGCCTTTTCAAACTCATCGGCCACGCCCTGACCATAAGCGGTGCGGTCATCGATCACAGCGATGTTTTTGCCCTTCATGGTTTTGACCGCATAACGGCCCAAGGTGCCGCCCAAATGCACATCGTCGGCCACCACACGGAAGGTGGTTTTGTAGCCCTGGCGGGTGAATTTGGGGTTGGTGGCCGAGGGAGAGATTTGGGGAATGCCGGCATCGCTGTAAATTTTGGATGCCGGAATGGAGGTGCCTGAATTCAAGTGGCCAATCACGCCATTGACCTTGCCATCGACCAATTTTTGCGCCGCGGCAGCGCCTTGTTTGGGGTCGGCCGCATCGTCTTCGGCGACCAATTCAAATTTCACCTTGGCGCCACCAATGCTGATGCCCTTGGCATTCAAGTCTTCAATGGCCAAACGCGCACCGTTCTCGTTGTCTTTGCCCAGGTGGGCAATGGCACCGCTGATGGGGCCCACATGGCCAATTTTCACCACGGTTTGGGCTTGTGCCGACACCGCCAACAAAGCGGCCGAAGCCAGGAGGGAGTATTTGATCAACATGGGGGTTCCTTTCAAAGGGTTGGGCCGAACGAGACATGCTCAAAATATACCCCAAGCTTTTAGAGAAGGACCCAGGGTTTGCCCAAAACCCTGGGTCTTGGCATGCCCTTCCAGAAGGGGCTTGAATGCCAGGGTTCAGGGATTTTTAGAGGCCAGGTTTTTCAACTTCGCCGGGGTTGGGATCCCCAGGTGCTGATTGACTTTGAAGCAAATGCGCGCGCACCGTGGCGCGAATCAAATCGGGCAGTTGGGCCAGCAACTGGTCGGTGACCATCATGCACAAGCGGGCTTCGTCCAGTGCTGACGGAAAAGGATGTGCGGGGGATTGGCCCACAGGGACCTGGGTGGATGGCGGGTCGAGTGCAATTTCTTGGGTCAGGGTGGGCACCCATGAGGGGGGATGGTCTTGTGAACTCATGATGCCGCTGCAGATGGGGCCGCATCGTGCCGTGTCAGCCGGTGCTGGGCTTGGTCATAGGCACGCCAGCGTTGGCGCGCTTGGGCCCGCTCGTTGTCACCCAAGCCCACGACTTCGATCACCCGCTCAAATTGGGTGTAGGCAGCCGGGATTTGTTCTGACAAGTTGAGCAACATCGTT
>CAXNFO010000189.1:0-4870 GCA_964201395.1 Limnohabitans sp. | reverse complement strand
GTCATGGCAAACTTTTTGCAAAACGGCCACCGCTTGGGGGGGCGACCAGGCTTGGAGCGCTTGAGCGTCTCCCCGCGCCACGGCCTTGGGCAGGGCCAACCAAGTGCTGGCTTTGAGGCCCCCTTGGGCCAAAGCCCAGGCGTCCTCGGGTCGCCCACCCGCCGCGTCCAACAGAACTTGCGCATCCGCAGCGGGCACGCCTTGGGCGGATAACCATTGCAAAGCGGGCGCCGCATCGGGCCAAGTCAGGTGATGGGTTTGGCAGCGGCTGCGCAGGGTGGGCAGCAACAGGTGCGCGGCCTCGCTGACCAGCAAAAATCGGGTGTCACCGGGCGGCTCTTCCAGGGTTTTCAAGATGGTGTTGGCGGTGATGTGGTTCATCCGCTCGGCGGGGTAAATCAACACCACTTTGTTGCGCCCACCAGAGCGCGTGGTTTGGGTGAAGGCCACCATGTCGCGGGCGGCGTCCACCCGGATTTCCCGGCTGGGTTTGCGGCTTTTGTCATCGATTTCTTTGAGGGCCTTTTCGCTCAACGGCCAGCCTTTGTCCAACATTTGGGTTTCGGGCATCAGCACGCACAGGTCGGCATGGGTGCGCAGATCGATGTGGCGACAACTGTCGCACGCACCACAGGCCCCCGCCTCGCTGGGCTGCAAACACAACCAAGCGCGGGCCAATTCCAGGGCCAGGGTGTATTGGCCCAAACCCGATGGGCCCGACAACAGCCATGCATGCCCGCGCTGTCGCAACAAGCCCTGCAATGCGGGCGCCAACCACGGGGCTGGCATGTGGGCAGGTGGGACCTGGCTCATGGGGTGTTCAAAGCCGGGGGCGTGGCCACCATGATGGACAGCCAACCACGGCGCACCAAGGCTTGGGTCAATTGTTGCCACACCTGGTGGCGGGATTGGGCCGCGTCGATGCGCACCATGCGATGCGGCGCCGCCTCTGCCCGGGCGAGGTAGCCGGCGTGCACCTGGGCAAAAAAGGCCAAGGGCTGGGATTCAAAACGGTCGGGCACGCGGGCATCGGCCAGGCGTTCGGCGGCAATGGCCGGGTCCAGGGCAAACCACAGCGTTATGTCGGGTTGCAGCAAGTCGCCGCTGGCTTGACCCTGCACCCATTGCTCCAATTGCGACAACACGGCCAGGTCAAAACCGCGCCCATGGCCTTGATAGGCAAAGGTCGCATCGGTGAATCGGTCGCACAGCACCACATGGCCCTCGGCGAGTGCCGGCAAGATGACTTCTTGGATGTGGCTGCGCCGGGCTGCAAACATAAGCAAGGCCTCGGTCAAAGGGTCCATGGCGTCGTTCAACACCATTTGGCGCAGTTTTTCCGCCAAGGGCGTGCCGCCCGGTTCGCGGGTGAGGGTCACTTTTCGCCCCTGTTGGCGAAAGGCGTCGGCCAGGCCTTGGATGTGGGTGGACTTGCCCGCCCCATCCACCCCTTCAAAACTGATGAAAACGCCCTTGCTCATGAGTCGATTGTGCCTTGTCCCTGGGGTGTTCAGGGCGTGGCGCTGCTGGGTTGGCGCCGGCGTTGGTACCGGTCGACCGCGGCATTGTGGTCTTCCAAATTGGCACTGAACGCGCTGCTGCCGTCGCCCCGGGCCACAAAATAAAAGGCTTGGCTGCGCTCGGGTTGCACGGCGGCCAGCAAAGCGGCTTTGCCCGGCATGGCAATGGGTGTGGGGGGCAGGCCCTTGCGGGTATAGGTGTTCCAGGGGTGATCGGTTTGCAGGTCGCGGCGGCGCAAATTGCCGTCAAAGGCTTCGCCCATGCCATAAATCACCGTGGGATCGGTTTGCAGCGGCATGCCCACCCGCAAGCGGTTGTGAAACACGCTGGAAATCATGCGCCGGTCGCTGGCTTTGCCCGTTTCTTTTTCGACGATGCTGGCCAATATCAAGGCTTGCTCGGCGCTGGTCAGTTCATTGCGCTCGGCGCGGGCTTGCCAGGCGTTGGCCAGTTGGCGGTCCATGGCCTTCATCGCCCGGCTCAGGATGCGCACATCCGAGTCGCCCTTGCCATGGGCATAGGTGTCTGGAAAGAAGCGCCCCTCAGGCGCCTGACCAGGGCGACCCAACAAAGCCATGACAGCTTCATCGGTTTGGCCACGGGTCTGGTGTTGCAAATGTTCCGAGCGGTCCAAGGCAGCGCGAAACTGGCGGAATGTCCAGCCCTCGACCAGCACCAGGGTTTGCAAGGACTCTTGCCCCCGGCTGATTTTTTGCAGCAAATCCCAAGCGGAGTCACCGGCTTTGATTTCATAACTGCCGGCACGCAGCAGCCGCGACTGGCCGCTCAAGCGCATGAACCAATACAGCAGGCTGGGGTTGACCTCAACGCCGCTGTCCAAACTGAGTTGGGCGATGCCGCGCACCGGCGTGCCAGGCTCAATGGTCAGATCCACCACGCTGCGGGCCAAGGGCAAGTCGCGCAGGACCCATCCCGTCACGGTGGCCAGGCACAGCGACAACAAAAGCACGGTGATGAGCAGCCATCTGCCCCATGTATTGCGCAAGGCCTGGGCTTTCAAAGGAGAAGAGCCCGCGATGATAATTCAGGCCATGATCCACCTGAGCCCCCACCATCCCTTGCCACCGACCCATTTCCACGGCGCATGCGAATTGCCCCATTTGGGCGTGATTGAAGTCAGTGGCAGCGATGCGGTTTCTTTTTTGCACAACCAACTCACCCACGACCTCGCCTTGGTGCCGGCGGATGCCGTGCGTTTTTGCGCTTTTTGCAATGCCAAAGGGCGCATGCAAGCCACCTTTGTGGCGAATGTCCATGCCCCCGACACCGTGTGGCTCGTCTGCCGCCGCGATGTGTTGGCCGCGGTGAGCAAGCGCCTGTCGATGTTTGTCTTGCGCGCCAAAGCCCGTTTGCGCGACGCCACTGAAGAGTTTGCCCTGTGGGGCCTGGTGGGCGGCCCCCTGCCCTCGGCCTGGAAAAAACAGACCCTGATGGGCGGTACCGCCATGGGTTTGTATCCTGCTGCGGGTCATGCCCGCGCATTGTGGGTGGCGCCTGTGGGCCAAAGCCCGGTGAGCGATGTCCACCCCGCGGGTTTGAGCCTGGATGCGTGGATGTGGGGCGAGGTGATGGCCGGCGTGGCCGATGTGCAAGCCGCCACCGCTGAAGCCTTTGTGCCCCAAATGCTCAACCACGAGTCGGTCGATGGGGTGAGCTTCAAAAAAGGTTGCTACCCCGGCCAGGAAGTGGTGGCGCGCAGCCAGTTCAGGGGGGCCATCAAGCGCCGGGCTTTCGTTCTGTCGGGGCCGGCCATGCAAGTGGGTCAGGTGGTGTATTCATCGCATGACACGGCGCAAGACTGCGGCACCATCGCCCAAACGGCTCAAAGTGGTGACGGCGGCGTGGCCATCGCCTGCTTGCAAACCGCTGCCGTTGATGCCAGCACACTGCATTTGGGGCAAGCCGATGGGCCGCTGCTGCAATTCTTGCCCCTGCCCTACTCCCTGCGCGACGACATTTAAGCCCTGCCCCCAGCTTCAGAGCTTCAAGGCCATGGCCACATGGGCAATGCCGGCCTCTTCAAACGGCTCGCCCTGGGCCACAAAGCCCAGGCCTTGGTAAAAGCCTTCAGCGCTGCGCTGCGCGTTCAGCAAAACTTCGCGGTCGCCACGCGCCTTGGCCTGTGCCACCAAGGCCAGCAAAACCTGGCGGCCCAAACCGGTTTCGCGCAAACGGCGCAGCACCGCCATGCGCCCGATCTTTGCCACCCCGTTTTCGCTCGGCAATAGGCGCCCCGTGGCCACGGCCACCCCCAGGTGGTTGCAGAGCACCGCATGAACGCATTGGGCATCAGCGGGGTCCCATTCCAGCGCGGGGTCAATGCCTTGCTCTTGGACGAAAACGGCCTGTCGCAAGGGGCTTGCCAGGGGCTCGAGCTGGGCCCAGTCACCGCATTGCAAGCGCGTGACCGGCTCGCCGCGCTCATAGGCCTCTAAACAGTGCCGCAAGGGGTCGGGCACCGGCAAAGAGGTGTGGGTTTGGGGGTTGGCAAACACATAAATCATCTCGCCTTGGACCAACCACTGCCCGCCCAAAAACACCCCGGCCTCAAACACCATCGACGATCGCCCCACCCGAGCACAGCGCAAGCCGATGTCGAGCGCGTCGTCGTAGCGCGCCGAGGCATGAAACTCGACGCTGGTTTTTTTCAGAAAAATATCCCCGTTGAGCGCGCGCATCGTGTCTTCATAGGGCAAGGCCAAATGGCGCCAGTAGTCGCAAATGGCCGTGTCCATGTACATCGCGTAATGGGCGTTGAACACAATTTGCTGCATGTCCACCTCTGACCAGCGCACGCGCAGGCGGTGAACAAATCGAAAATCATCTTTTTTCATGCGCGTTTTCCAGGGGCAAGACCCCGGCCATTGGGGAAAGTCGGCAGTTTATGACAAGCACCATTGGCTATAGTGGCTGACCACCGCGCCCTTGGCATCTGGTCACCACAGCCCACACCACCACCCTTTCACCCACCATGTCCCAAATCATCTACCTCACCAACATCCAAATTGCCTATGGCGCCTTGCAACAACTCAAAGCCGAGTGCGACAAAGCCCACATCCGCAAGCCCCTGATCGTCACCGATGCCGGTGTCAAAGCCGCAGGCTTGCTCGACATGGCCCTGGAGGTCTTGGGGCCCGACACGGTGGTGTTTGACCAAACCCCGTCCACCCCGACCGAAGCGGCGGTGCGCGCCGCCGCAGCGCTTTATCAACAAAACGCTTGCGATGGCTTGGTGGCTTTTGGCGGTGGATCGGCCATCGACTGCGCCAAAGGCGTGGCCATTGCCGCCACCCACCCCGGGCCCTTGAAAGATTACGCCACCATCGAA
>CAXNFO010000188.1:0-4901 GCA_964201395.1 Limnohabitans sp. | reverse complement strand
GCGTCGCGCGAGTCGGCCACCGGTTGTTGGCCAAAGTCTGGGCGCTTCAGGTAGGCCAGTATTCGAGCAGCGGCCTCATCTGGAGAGGCCAGCGCGCCCGTGGTTTTGAGGTTGACAAAATTCTCTCGGTCGGGAAACTGGCTGGGGTCGCCAGCACGCAAATCGGACTGCATATCGGTGTCGATCACCCCGGGTGCCAAAGAAACTATGCGTGCGCCGTTGGGCAAGCTGGCCTCTTCCAGGGCCACGCAGCGGCTGTAGTGGTCCAAGCCGGCTTTGCTGGCGCAGTACATGCTACTGCCAGCCATGGCGCGCCGACCCAGACCAGAAGAAATATTCACCACCTTTTTGGATGCATGCCAGGCGCGTGTGGCGGTCAAAAAGGCCGCAGTGAGTTGCATGGGGGCTTGCAAATTGATGGCCAAAGTTTGTTGCAAAAGCCCATCACTTTGAGGCGTCATTGGGCCCAGGTGGCCAATCACGCCCGCGTTGTTGATCAAGGTGACGCTGGCAAATTGAGCCGGGTCCAACTGTTGCAACCAAGTCAACAGCTTTTGCGCCACTGGTGTGGGTTGTGCAAGGTCCGCACGCCACTGAACCAAGCTCGCCCCCTTGCTGGCAGCCCAGTTGTCCAAAGCGGGAGCGCTTTGGCGTGAAATGCACAGCAATTGGGCATTCGGCTGGTCACAAAGTTGTTGCGCCAATGCCAAGCCCATGCCACGGGAAGCGCCGGTCAATATGGTCAGGTTTTTCATGCGGTGCGTGTGAATGAATAAGCGCTTCATTATGACCAGAGTTCAGGCCGGATGGCGGGGCAAGCAGGGCCACAGAGTAGCTGTGGTGACATCCCTGCTTGGGGGGTGTCTCTTGGGGCACAGCTGGATGCCCAAGCCCTGCTGGCATGGGTAAATCCCGCGGTTTGAGCCCATCTTTTTCGGGCATGATCAGTGATGTCGACCCACAGATTCAACCCCCACTCATTATTTGGCAGCGCATGAAAACTTTTCCCATGGAATGCCCCGACTCTCGTTTGTGCACATTGGACTTGAGCCGCCGCCAGTGGCTCAAAGCGGGTGCTTTGGGTCTGACGGGTATGACCAGCATCACCCCTTTTTCGTTGCTGGCCCAAGAGGTGTGGCCTGCTCGACCAGTGAAGTTGATCGTTTCCTCCTCGCCAGGTGGTGGCACCGATTTGTACGCCCGCATGTTGGCCCAGGCCTTGGGAGACGTGCTCAAGCAGCAGTTTGTGGTTGAAAACCGGCCTGGGGCCAGCGGCAATATCGGGGCCGCAGCGGTGGCCAAATCGCCTCCAGACGGTTACACCTTTTTGGTTTCGGCCAATACATCCTTGACCATCAATGGCAGCTTGTTTAAAAACTTGTCCTATGACGCGGAGCGTGATTTCGTTCCCATCATGCGCGCGTTTGCGCCTTTGGTGCTGGTGGTCCATCCAGCCACCAAGGCACGCAGCTTGGCCGAGTTGATTGACTTGGGCAAGCGCGAACCGGGCAAGGTTTCATTTGGCTCGGCGGGCACTGGAAGCACCACTTACCTCGGTGTGCGCATGTTGGAAGAGAAAACAGGCGCGCGCTTTTTGCATGTGCCCTACAAAGGTGTCGGCCCCGCCTACCAAGATTTGCTGGCCGGGCAGCTGAATTTCTTGTTCCCTGACGTGGCCTCAGCGTTGTCTTTGATCAAAGCCAGCAAAATCATTCCCATTGCCAGTGAGCAGCGCACCCCTTTGCTGCCGGGCCTGCCCACAGTGGCAGAGGCGGGTGTTGCCGATGTCAGCACCAACAGCTCATTCAGCTTGGTAGCCCCCACCGGCACCCCAGCTGTGGTGGTGGATCGCATGAGCCGCGAGTTGCTGGCCATCACCAAATCGGCCGCATTTGCGGCCAAGCTCGAGTCGCAAGGCCTGGTGGGCGAATTGGAAACACCCTTGGCTTTGGCGGCCTCGATGAAAAAAGAAAGAGACATTTATGCCGGATTCATCAAACGCAATGGGATTGTGGCCAGTGATTGAGGGGGCGTTATGACATCGGCGTTGACACAGCAACACCCTGTGGTGGTGGTGGGTGGTGGCATTGGTGGTGTGGCCATGGCCCTGGCCTTGGGCCGTCAAGGCCATCGGGTGCAGCTGCTCGAGCAGGCCGATCAAATCGGGGCCATTGGTTATGGGGTGCAAATGGGCCCCAATGTCATGCCCATGTTGGACGAATTGGGTGTTGGGGCAGAGGTTCGCGCAGCTGCTTATTTCCCCAAAGACATCATGCTCTACGACTACCTCACGGGGCAAACCTTGTCGCACATTCCTTTGCAGACAACAGAATTTGCACAACGCTATCAGTCGCAGCCTTATATCGCCATTCACCGCGTGGACATGCACGAATTGCTGCTCAAAGCTTGCGAAAAGTACCCTCATATTTCGCTCAACCAGTCCACCACCGTTACCGGCTACACCCAAACCGGTGATGTCGTGAGCCTGCACACCGCGCAAGGCGACACCATCCAAGCTGCCGCTGTGGTGGCCTGCGACGGGCTGCGCTCACGTGTGCGCGCCCAAATGCGCCCAGACGACGTTCCGCGTGAATCGGGTTATGTGGCCCACCGCAGCCTGATACCGATGGACCAAGCCCCGGCCCAAGTGCAACAGCGCCAAACTGTCACCATGTGGGCGGGACCGGGCTTGCATGTGATTTACTACCCCTTGCGACAAGCCAGCTTGCTCAACATCGTGCTGGTGGTTCAGCTGCCTGCGCATGTGTCGTCCACGCAGGATCAGGGCTATATGGACTACCTTCAACATCTGTTGGCGCAGGCGCAACCCGAGCCGCAGCAAGTCGCCAAGTTGGTTCATCTGGATCGGCGTTGGGCGATCGCTGACCGCGAGCCGATGCGCCATTGGCACGATGGCCGTGTTTGCTTGTTGGGCGATGCGGCCCACGCCACTTTGCAATCCTTGGCCCAAGGTGCGGGCATGGCGATTGAAGATGTGGTTTGTCTGTCTGGGCTCATGGCGCAACACGGCACGGATGTCTCGTCCGCCTTCAAGGACTTTGAGCGCGCGCGTTTTTTGCGAACGGCGCGGGTTCAATGGGTGTCGCGCCACCTGTGGGAAGACTATCACTGCCAAGGGGTGCAAGCGCAGGTGCGCTCTGAAATTTATAGCCAACGTGATGTGGCCGATCATTACCGCTGTCTGGACTGGCTGTGGACGCCTCAACCCCTGGTTTCGTGAACGCTGTGCTGGTGCGTGGCATGCCGGGTGAAGCCGCTGGCTTGAGGGTGTTGCGCTGGGTGTGCAAATGACTTTGGCCCATTCCATCGAAGACTTGCGCCTGGCCGCACAGCGCCGCTTGCCCCGTGCCTTGTATGACTTCTTTGAGGGTGGGGCAGAGGATGAGGTGACCTTGCATGCCAACCGCCGTGCATTCCAGGACTTGCGTTTGCGTCCCCAGTTGTTGCGCAACGTCTCCACGATCAACACCCAACGCGAACTGTTTGGGCGCAGCATCGCCTTGCCCATGGCCACGGCCCCGACCGGTGCACTGGGGTATGGCTATCCGGGTGCCGATGTGGCCATTGCCAAAGCGGCTGTGGCCACAGGCATCCCCTATATCTTGTCGAGCACGGCCACCGCATCGATTGAACGCATTGCCAAAGCCGTTCAAGGTCGGCTGTGGTTTCAGCCGTACACGCTGAAAGACAAAGACTTTTTCTTTGGCTTGATCCGCCGCGCCTTGGCGGCTGATTACGAGGCGCTGGTCATCACCGTGGATTTGCCAGTGGGCGGAAACCGCGAACGCGACCATCGAAACCATTATTCCGTGCCATTCCGTTTCACCCCGCACAACCTGATGGACTTTGCATCCAAGCCAGCCTGGTGGTGGCGCATCGCGCGCCATGGCATGCCGGTCATGGAAAACCTCTTGGGCTTGGCGGCACAGCAAACCAGTGCCTCGGCTTTGGCCTCATCGGTGGGTCGCAACCATGACACCGGCTTTGATTGGGCTGCCTTGCAACAGGTGCGGGACCTCTGGCCCAGGCCCTTGGTGATCAAAGGCATACTGCATCCGGCCGATGCCGAGCGTGCTTGCGCCATGGGTTGCAATGCCGTCGTGGTGTCCAACCATGGTGGTCGCCAGTTGGATGGGGCCGTGGCCTCGCTGCACGCGTTGCCCGATGTGGTGCAGGCTGTGCGCGGACTCATACCGGTTTGGGTCGATGGGGGTGTGCGCCGTGGTCAAGATGTGGTCAAGGCCTTGGCCTTGGGGGCTCACGGCGTGTTGATTGGGCGTGCCATGGTCTATGGTGCCACTGCCGGTGGTGAGGCCGGTGCCCAGCGTGCTTTGGCCATCTTGCAAGCGGAATTGGTTCGCACCATGAGCCTGTGTGGGACACCGAGTTTGAGCGACATCGGTGCAGAATTGTTGATGCCGCATTCCCAGGGTTGGCACAGTTGAACTTGTCATTCTGTGTGCAGCCCATCGGGATGGAGCAGGCTTGTTATTTAGAAGGATCTGAGAAGTGAGTTTCATGCGCAAAAAAGCGGTTGTCTGGGCTGGCACTTGGCTGTTGCTGGGTTCCATCAGTTGGGCCCAAACCGCCGTCGACCCGGCCATTTACAAACCCACCCTGGGACAAATGGGCAAGGACGTGATGTGGTTGCCCACGCCCAACGAATTGGTGGACAACATGCTGCGCATGGCCCAAGTCAATGACCAAGACTTGCTTTACGACCTGGGGGCCGGCGACGGGGTGATCGCCATCACCGCTGCCAAAAAACATGGCGCGCGCGCGGTGGGCATTGAGTACAACCCCAAACTGGCTGCCTTTGCCCAGCAAAAAGTGATTGAAGCGGGTGTGCAAGACAAGGTGCGCATCATCCAGGGTGATAT
>CAXNFO010000187.1:0-4902 GCA_964201395.1 Limnohabitans sp. | reverse complement strand
GCTGGGCGGCGTGACATCAAAGAGTTGGGCGACGGCTGGACCATCGTGACCCGCGACCATTCCTTGTCGGCCCAATGGGAGCACACCATTTTGGTCACCCCCACGGGTTATGAGGTGTTGACCCTGTCCGAAGGCAGCCCTGCCCTGCCCGACTTTGTCACCACCACTTCTTGCTGACACCTTGTCCATGGGCTCACCAGATGCGCACCACCGCGCGGCCAAAAAAACCCTGCTCTCGGGCCTGACCCAAGAACCCATCACGGTGCGTCGGGTGACGCATTTCCTGCAAGCCTTGTGTGCGCTCAATGACCAAACCCTGACGCAGTTGTTCCAGCAATGCGGCTTGGCCGACAGCCTGACCTTGGTGGCGGTGGGTGGCTATGGGCGGGGCCAGCTCTATCCTTATTCGGATGTCGATGTTTTGGTATTGATGCCCTCTGGCGTGGCCTTGGAACAAGACGACGCCTTGCGCGGCCAAGTCGAGCGCTTCATCAGCCAGTGTTGGGACGCGGGCATGGAGGTGGGCTCGAGCGTGCGAACGGTTGAAGAATGCATGCTGGAGTCGGCCAAAGATGTGACGGTGCAGACTTCTTTGCTCGAAGCGCGCTGGGTCTGCGGGCAAAAAGGCTTGTTTGCAGAATTTCAACGCCGTTATGCCCAAGCCATGGACGCCAAGGCCTTTTTTGTGGCCAAAACCTTGGAGATGCGTCAACGCCACACCAAATTTGAAAACACACCCTATGCGCTGGAGCCCAATTGCAAAGAGTCTCCGGGCGGATTGCGCGATCTGCACATTTTGAAATGGGTGGCCAAGGCCGCTGGACTGGGCCACAGTTGGAGCGAGTTGGCCCGCAGTGGCTTGGTCACCGCCCACGAGGCGCGTCAACTCACCCGCAACGAACAATGGCTGAGTGTGGTGCGCGTGTTGTTGCACCTGGAGGCCAACCGGCGCGAAGACCGCTTGGTGTTCGATCTGCAAAGCGCCTTGGGTTTGCGCTTGGGCCTGGGCCAAAATCCAGATGGAAGCACCCATGCCCGCCAGGCCAGTGAGGCCTTGATGAAGCGCTATTACTGGGCGGCCAAAGCGGTGACCCAGCTGAACCAAATCGTGGTGCTGAACTTGGAAGAGCAGCTCATCCCCGGTGACCACACGCCGCACCCGATCAACGAACGCTTTGCCAACAAGTCGGGCATGTTGGATGTGCGCACCGATGAGGTCTACCTCGAGCAGCCCCACGCGATTTTGGAAACCTTTTGGTTGTACCAAACCACCCCTGGCATCAAAGGGCTGTCGTCACGCACTTTGCGCGCGCTGTACAACGCCAGGCCGGTCATGGACGCCCAATTCCGAAAAGACCCAGCCAACCACGCCATGTTTGTGCGCATCTTGCAGTCACCCCTGGGCATCACCCACGCCATGCGTTTGATGAACCAAACCTCGGTGCTGGGGCGTTATTTGTGGACCTTTCGGCGCATCGTGGGTCAAATGCAGCATGACTTGTTCCATGTGTACACCGTCGATCAGCACATCCTGATGGTGTTGCGCAACGTGCGGCGGTTTTTCATTGCCGAGCATGCCCATGAATACCCGTTTTGTTCGCAACTGGCCAGCGGCTGGGACAAGCCTTGGTTGTTTTATGTGGCGGCCCTGTTCCACGACATTGCCAAAGGACGCGGCAAAGACCACTCGGTCGAGGGCCGCATGGAGGTGCGCCGGTTTTGCCGCACCCACCAGATCACCGGCGAAGACGCCAGTTTGGTGGAGTTCTTGGTCAGCGAACACCTCACCATGAGCCATGTGGCGCAAAAAGAAGACCTCAATGACCCCGCGGTGATCGCCCAGTTTGCACGCCGTGTCGGCAGCGAGCGCCAGTTGACCGCCCTGTATTTGTTGACCGTGGCCGACATCCGTGGCACCAGCCCCAAGGTGTGGAACGCTTGGAAGGGCAAGTTGTTGGAAGACTTGTACAAATACACTGCCAGGGCCATGGGCGGTCGGGCCCCAGACCCGGATTCGGTGGTGGAGGCGCGCAAGCGCGAAGCCCTGGAAATTTTGGCCTTGCACGCGCTGCCCCATGAGGCGCACAAAAGCCTGTGGGACTCTTTGGATGTGGGCTATTTCATGCGCCACGATGCCCAGGAAATCGCTTGGCACACGCGACAGTTATCGCGGTGGTTGAGCCAAAATTCGCAGGACACACCGCCTGCCATGGTGCGCTGCCGCCCCTCACCGACCGGTGAGGGATTGCAAATCATGGTGTTTGCGCCCGACGCGCCCGATTTGTTTGCCCGCATTTGTGGCTACTTTGACCACAACAGCATCAGCGTGCAAGACGCCAAGATTTACACCGCGCCCAATGGCCGAGCCTTGGACACCTTTCAGGTGGTGGCCCCGCACATGAGCGAGCATTACCGTGAGCTCAGCACCATGGTGGAGCGCGATTTGGCCGACACATTGGCGCTGGTGGGGCCTTTGCCCACGGCCAGCCATGGCCGGGTGTCAAGGCGGGTGAAAAGTTTCCCGATTGCGCCCCGGGTGAATTTGCAACCCGACGAAAAGGCCCAGCGTTGGCTGCTGAGTGTCTCGGCCAGCGACCGGGTGGGTTTGCTGTATGGCATTGCCAGGGTTTTGGCGCGGCACCAAATCCATTTGCAATTGGCCAAAATTTCCACCTTGGGCGAGCGGGTGGAAGACACCTTTTTGATCGACGGCCCTTCGCTGCAACACAACCGCAGCCAAATCGACATTGAAACCGAGTTGCTCGAATCCCTGAGCGTTCAGTGAACAGGCTCAATCATCTTCCACTGCGCTGATGCCTGGAAACAGCACATCGGTGTAGCCAAAGCGGCTGAAGTCGCGCACCCGCATGGGGTACAGCTTGCCGACCAAATGGTCGCATTCGTGCTGTACAACGCGGGCGTGAAAACCAGATACCTCGCGCTCGATCACCAGGCCCTGCACGTCCCATCCTTGGTAGCGAATGCTTTGCCAGCGCGGCACCACCCCGCGCAAACCGGGCACCGACAGGCAACCTTCCCAGTCTTCAACTTCCTCTGCGCCCAGTGGGGTGATGGTGGGGTTGATCAACACGGTTTCGGGAATGGGCTCGGCATCGGGGTAACGCGGGTTGACCTGGCCCGTGCCAAAAATCACCACCTGCAAGTCCACGCCAATTTGGGGTGCGGCCAATCCAGCGCCGTTCACCTGAGCCATGGTCTCTTTCATGTCGCGCACCAAGGCGTGCAGTTCAGGGGTGTCAAAGCGTGGCACGGGTTGGGCCTGGCGCAATAACCTGGGGTCGCCCATTTTCAAAATGGTGTGAATGGTCATGGGTGTGTTCTCTCCAAGGGTCAGCGTGCCAACCAAGCCGCGCCGCGCACGCCAGAAGCATCGCCATGTTGGGCTGGACGTATGGGTGTGTGGATGGCTGGGGTAAAGGTGTGGCGATTCAGCAGGGGCGGTATGGCGGTGTACAACTCATCAATCTGGCTCATGCCCCCGCCCAAGACGATGGCATCGGGGTCCATGGTGTTGATGATTTGCGCCAGGGCACGGGCCAAGCGGTCCACGTATCTGTTCCAACTGGCCTGCGATTGGGGCTCGCCCCGGCGCATGGCAGCGATGATGTCTGGTGGTTGAGCGATGCAGCCCGTGTGGGCCGCATGATCTGCAGCAAAACCCGGGCCACTCAGCCAGGTTTCCAAGCAGGCATGTTGACCGCACCAGCAGTCACGGCTGAACAGATCGCCCGCCCCCAGCCAGGGCAAGGGGTTGTGCCCCCACTCGCCGGCCAGCGCGTGTGGGCCCCGCCAGGCTTTGCCGTGGATGGCCCAACCTCCACCACAGCCGGTGCCCAAAATCACCCCAAACACCAGATCCAGGCCGGCAGCTGCGCCGTCCACCGCTTCGCTCACGGCCAGGCAATTGGCGTCGTTTTCCATCAGCACTTGGCAGCCCAGCAGGGCTTGCAAATCGGCTTGCATGGGCTGGCCATTCAGCACCACCGAGTTGGCGCCACGCACGGTGTGGGTCAAAGGGTCCAAACACCCGGGAATGGCCATGCCCACCGCCGCAGGGCGCGGCATGGACAAGGTGGCCAAGCTGTGGTCCACCATGTCGCGCACGCACTGCAGGGTGGCTGGGTAGTCACCCACCGGCGTGGGTCGGCGCTGGCGGTGAATGACTTGCCCCGCCGCATCCACCACGGCCACCTCGATCTTGGTGCCGCCCAGGTCGATGCCGATCAAACCACTCATGGGCTGGTTTGGACCAATTGCAACAGGCCCGCTTCGTCGAGGACGGGCACGCCCAAGGCCAAGGCCTTTTCCAATTTGCTGCCAGCGGCCTCTCCCGCAACGACCGCGGTGGTTTTTTTGCTCACACTGCCGGCCACTTTGGCACCGGCTTGTTCCAACAAGTCCTGCGCTTGTTCACGCGACAAATGTGGCAAGGTTCCGGTGATCACATAGGTGTGGCCAGCCAAGGGCAAGTCCAAACGGCCCTGGGGCTCACTTTCTGACCAATGCACGCCACAGGCACGCAGTTGCGCCACCACTTCTCGGTTGTGCGCTTGGCCAAAAAACGTGACCAAACTGTGGGCCACCACGGGGCCCACGTCGGCGACTTGAAGGAGTTGGTCGATGCTGGCATCCATGATGGCGTCCATGCCACCAAAGTGACGCGCCAGTTCTTTGGCGGTGGCCTCGCCCACGTGGCGAATGCCCAAGCCAAACAAAAACTTGGGCAAGGTGGTTTGCTTGGACTTTTCGATGCTGGCCAACAAGTTGTTGGCCGACTTTTCTGCCATGCGGTCCAAGGCCGCCAGGTGTGTGAAACCCAGCTTGTATAAATCGGGCAGGGTTTTGACCAAGCCCGCGTCGACCAGTTGGTCGACAATTTTT
>CAXNFO010000186.1:0-4912 GCA_964201395.1 Limnohabitans sp. | reverse complement strand
TCATTGAAGCCATGAAACGCTGCGGAATGATTGTGCGCAGAGACCCCATCAGCGATGCTGAATTGGCAGACTTGGTCAATTCAGTCCTTCTGATGGACCCATCACAAAGTGCCGATGGCTCCAGCTCTGGAACCTTGATACCTCAACGCAAATTCAACGATATGACACTGATGCGGGTATCGGGTATTTCCACCAATTTGCTGTGCGAATGCCCACGCCATGTGGCGGAAATCATCGCCCAATTGGCTAGCTTTGAGCAATACAGCCACGATTGCTTGAACAAGTCCAGCGAAGACGCACACATTCACGCCTACCTGAGCTCTGTATCTGGCTCTGCGCGCGCTTTGTTTGAGTCCGCCTTGGAGATGGTGGCCCAACACGAAGGCATCGACTTGGCGAGTCTTTCCCAATGACAGGGTTCAAACCAATGGTCACTTCCAATGCGTTGGCATCGACTTGGCCTGAACCCCAAGATACACCGCTCGATGCCCTTGACCACAGCATGGTGCACAAAGGCCATGCGGTTCTCAACCCTTCAGCCGTCTCGCTGTGGGCAGGATGCCAACCGCGTGAACTCGATGCCCTGACGCCCTTTTGGGACCACATGCCTTTGGATGCACACCTCAAGGATGGCGGCAGCTATCGACGCCGGCGCCACAGCTGCTTTGAATTTCGCAACCAAGTTTTGACCCAAACACCGCACCGAGCGCATTGGCAGTCGCTCGACTACAACGCTTTGCACGGCGGCATGCATCGCATGTTCGAGCCCATCAGCCCAGACATGGTGGAGTTGCCTGTGTGGACCCAATTGTTGGCGGCATTTGCCCGCAGTTGCAGCCAATGGCGCCACAAACCCCAAGCGCACTGGTGCATCGAAGCACACCCATTTCGCATCGACTGCAGCCAAGGCATTGGCCGCCCAACACCTGAAGGTGCACACCGCGACGGCGTGGATTTTGTCGCCGTATTTTTACTGCAACGCAAAAACATCATCGGTGGAGAAACGCGGGTTTTTGATGCCCATGGGCCGCAAGGCGAGCGCTTCACGCTCCTACAGCCTTGGTCTGTGCTGTTGTTGGATGATGCGCGTGTGATCCACGAAAGCACCCCCATCCAACCGCTGGAGCAGACAGGCCACCGAGACACCTTGGTGCTGACAGCCCGTGAGAATGCTTTTCAAGGGGCTTAGCAAGTCCTTCCCTCCCCGCCATGTTGTTCACATCTGTGAAATCGCCATTCAACGGCTCTAGAAAAAAACGGAAAGTCAAAGAAGGATTGAAAGGTTCAACCATGAATAACTCCGCTTTAAATGTGATGGGTACCCCCTTGGTGCCCTGCTCATTTGATCCACTCACTGGATACCACAGAGATGGCTGCTGCAACACAGATCATCATGACCAAGGCAGTCATGTGATTTGCGCAAAAGTGACGCAAGCATTTCTTGACCATTCACTTCAGCAAGGTAATGACCTCATCACCCCACGACCAGAGTACCGATTCAAGGGGTTAAAGGCTGGCGATCGTTGGTGCCTGTGTGCACTTCGGTGGAAGCAGTCTTTTGCGGCTGGCGTAGCACCCAAAGTCGTCCTCGAGAGTACGCATATGCGGGCTCTCGATCACGTCACTTTAGAGCAGATTCAATCTTGAGGAGTCACTCAACTGTTGAATGTTGTACGCATGCACGTGACTTGAAGGTGGCTACTTGGTGCCATGCCAACAATGTTGTATGGGCAGAGTTAGCACAGTTTGGCGTTGTGCGCCGTCTAGAAGATTTACCCTGTGAATTTCGTGGCGGGCCGGCCACATCAACGAGCGCGAATCAAAACAACAGTTTGACCAGCCCCAGGCAAATCACCGGGAAGCACAACAGCAGCACCACACGGATGGCGTCCCAGACCAAAAAGGGCATCACCCCTTTGTAGGTTTCGGACATGGGCACTTCTTTGGCCATGCTGTTGACCACATACACGTTCATGCCGATGGGCGGCGCGATCATGCCGATGCTCACCGTCATCAACACCAAAATGCCAAACCAAATGGCTTTGCCCTCGGCATTCAGCCCCCACAAGTCCAAGCCCATGATGGCCGGGAAGATGACGGGGATGGTCAACAGCAGCATGGACAACTCGTCCATCACGCAGCCGAGCAACACATACAGCACCAGCACCAAGATGACGATGCTCAGGTCAGGGATGGGCAAATGGGTCACCCACTGCGCAATGATTTTGGGCATTTCAGTCAACGCCAAAGTGGCGTTCATCATGTCCGCCCCCAAGAAAATCATGAACACCATGGCCGTGGTGTCGGCAGTGCTGAGCAAAGCGTTTTTCAAACCCTGCGGATTGAGTTCGCGCTTGAACAGGCCCGCCAGCAGGGTCATGGCCGCGCCAACGGCCGCGCCCTCGGTGGGCGAAAACACCCCGCCGTAAATGCCACCAAACACCACCACAAACACCAGGGCAATGGGCCACACACCACCCAAGGCTGCCCATTTTTCGCGCCCCGAGGTTTTGGCGGTGGCGGGAGCCAAATCGGGCTTGAAATGCACCGTCAAAGCCACCACCACGATGTAACCCAGCATGGCCAAAATGCCCGGCACCATGGCCGCCGCGAACAACTTGGCAATGTTTTGCTCGGTCAAGATGGCATATACCACCAGGGGCACCGAAGGGGGAATCAAGATACCCAAGGTACCACCGGTGGCCAAGGTGGCGGTGGCCAAGCGACCGCTGTAACCGTGGCTCTTCATGTGCGGGTAGGCCACTTGGGTGATGGTGGCCGATGTCGCCACCGAAGAACCGCACACCGCACCAAAGGCACCCGCGGAAAGCAAAGAGGCCATGGCCAAGCCACCGCGCACATGGCCCACCAGGGCAGAAGCAGCTTTGAACAAGTCGCGGCTCAAACCGCCTTGCGACGCAAACTGGCCCATCAACAAAAACAAGGGGATGACGCTGAGTTCATAAACCGTCAGCCGCGCCACCGCATTGCCCTTGAGGAAGTTCAATGTGGCTGCGCTGTCGGTCATCAGCCAATAGCCAAACACGCCGGGGATGAACATGGCCGCTGCAATCGGCATGCGCATGGCCATGAGCACAATCATGGCCAAAAACATCACCACGCCCACTTGGGTGGCCCAGGCACTCATGCGGCCACCTCGTCCACGGGTTGGGTCCAATGGTCAATGGTTTGCGCCAGCGCGATCAAGGCACTCAAACCCAAACCCGGTGCCAGTGAGGCGTAAGCCCACCACATGGGCAGGCTGATGATCATGGTGGTCTCACCAGCTTCACGCACCGCGACGGCGCCCACCGATGTGCGCCACGCCAAAAAACCGTACATCACGGCCAGGGCCAAGCTGCCCACCGAGTCCATGAAACGCAAGCTCTGTGCAGAACTTTTTTGGGTGAAGAAATCGACCAAGATGTGCCCGCGCTGGGTTTGGCACCAGGGCAGGCACATGGAGATGGCCAGGGCAATGCCCATTTGGGTCAGCTCCACGTCCCCGGGGATGGGGGTTTGGAGAAAGGCCCGCATGAACACGCTGGTGAAGGTCATGAAGCCGGTGAGCAGGGCCAAGCCCGCACCGATCACGCCAAACCAACGGCTCAAGGGGATGAACCAATGGGCCACGTTAAATATCCCCTAGCGAGGCGGCTGTCAAACGCCCAGCCGCTCTCACTTGGTGGTGCTGTGCTTCTTGATCAGGTCTTTGGCATCTTGCAGCATTTGCTTGCCAGGGAGGCCCTTTTTGTCCATGTCGCTGACCCACTCGTCGTACAAGGGGGCTGAGGCTTGGATCCATTTGTCGGTTTCAGCCGGTGTGACTTTGATGAAGGTGTTGCCCCGGTCAGCAGCAGCTTTGCGGCCCACAGCGGTGGCCTCATCCCAGTAGCGGCCAATGGTGCGCGACAAGGTGATACCACTGTTTTTGTCGATGATGCGCTTGAGGTCGGCGGGCAAGCTGTCGTACTTGGCCTGGTTCATCGCAAAAACAAACCCGGCTGTGAACAAGGAGGGGCGGCTGGCTTCCACCTCGGTGTGGAACTTGCTAACCTCTTGCAACTTGAAAGAAGGGATGATTTCCCAGGCGGTCAAAAAGCCGTCGACCGTGCCCTTGGTCATGGCGTCGGCCACGGCCGGGATGGGCATGCCCACCGGGGTGGCACCCAGGCGTGCGAGCAATTTGCTGGACTGGCGACTGGCGGCACGGATCTTCAAACCCTTGAAGTCCTCCATGGCGCGCACCGGTTTGTTGGAGGTGCTGATAAAGCCTTCGTCGTGCACCCAGGTGGCCAAAATTTTGGTGCCGGGAAACTCTTTGGTGGCGTATTTGCTGTAGTACTCCCAGGCCGCGGCGGAGGCCACTTCGGCGGTGTTGGTCATGAAGGGCAATTCGAAAGCCTCCATGACAGGGAAGCGCCCAGGGGTGTAACCAGGCAAGGTGATGGTCAAGTCATCCACGCCGTCTTTGACGCGGTCCACCAACTGACCCGGGGTGCCGCCACCCGACATGGCCGGCAAAATTTGGCAGCGCATGCGGTTGTTGCTTTCTTTGGCAACGGCGTCGCACCAGGGCACTGTCACGCGGGTATGGCCCATGGCCACCGTGGGCCAAATGTGGTGGAACTTGAGCACCACTTCGTCGGCCAAAGCCACATTGGACAAAGCACCAAACAATGCGCCCACGAGGGCCGCTGTGCGAAGCTGGGTAGGTAATTTCATTCGGGTCTCCAAATCATGTCAAACAAATTAAATTGCGTTGGGGGCCGCGCATTCTATCCACGCGCAACGCCTGTCGCTGACCCGAGGACAAAGCCACACAGACCGGGTATCTCTTCTTGCTGCACCCAAGGGTAAACACCAGCCTCCAGCTTTCTGGCCCAGCCGCGTGGAAATAATCACTAAGATC
>CAXNFO010000185.1:0-4917 GCA_964201395.1 Limnohabitans sp. | reverse complement strand
AGGGTCGGCGCTACTTTGCCAAAACGGGCATTTACCCGATCAACCACACGGTGGTCATCAAGCGCGAGGTGTACGAAAAGCACCCTTGGTTGGCGCTCAACCTGTTCCATTGCTTCATGGCGGCCAAAAATGAGGTGGAGCATGAGACGGCAGACACCTTGAAAGACTATTTCGACACCGGCTTGATGGACCCTGCAGGGGCCTCGGCCATGAAGCTCGATCCCAAGTCGTATGGCATGAAGTCGTCGCGCAAGGTTGTGGAAACCATTGCCCGCTACGTGCACGAGCAAGGCCTGACAGACCGCGTGGTGCAGGTCGAAGAAATGTTTGCGTCGTCGACCTTGGAGGTTTGAACGCAGAGGCCTCGCCCGGGGTGAATGCTCAGACGCCGGTGGGCAACGCGGCCAAGGGCGCTGGGGACAGCATCTGGCACCACGCCGACCAATCACGGTCTTGGTCAGGGCCTTGGGACGACAGGGCCATGGTGGCTTGGTACAGCGACTGGGCCTGTTCAGCCGACCACACCCGGGTGCACAAAGACATGAATTTGCCGTGCAAATCGGTATCGGTATAGGGTGAGGCGTCGTCGCCGCGGTTCACCCCCACGGCGGCTTCGCGCACGCTGCCATCGGTGAGCAGCATGCGCACGTGGGCCGGGCGCTCATGGGGCAGCCTCGCATTCATGGCTTTGTCTTCGCGCACCACCACTTTTTGCGCCAAGGCCAACACCGCTGGGTTGCGCACCGCTTCCCAGGTGAAGCTGGGCAGTTGACTGTGGCCGTGCACCAAGCGGGTGGCCACGGCAAAGGGCCCCGAAAATTTGGCGGCTAAGGTGTTGCGCGGTGCCGGGTCGATCAACTCGGAAGCGATGTTGTAGGTGGCCACCTCGATGCGCTCAATTTGGTCCACATCGGGCAGGCCTGGGCCAGCGGCGATGGCATCCACCGCGTCCAAGGTGCCATGGTTGTAGCGGCAACAAGCGTGCAGTTTGAAGTAGTTTTGGGCGATGTGCCATTCGCTGCCAAGGCCGCGCACCAAGGCGGCGAGGTCGATGCGCTCAGACACCACCTCACCAAAGATGGATTCAATGCCGTGGCGCTCACCGCCAAAGCCGCTTTCAAACAACTGCACAGCCAGCAGACCGTTGCGGTTGCTCAAGCCCGCATACACATTGCGCACCAAGCCACCTTCGAGCATGGTTCTTTTTGATGACGCGGTGGTCAAGGACGTGCTGATGTTGATCACCTCGTGCATGGCCTTGCTGTCCAGTCCCAGTGCACGCGCGCAGCCCGCCGCCGCACCCACCGTGCCCCAGGTGCCGTGCGGGTGCATGCTGGCGCGCAATTGGGCGGCAGCGCCAATGCGTGAGCCCACTTCATAACCGGCCAGCACCCCATTGAGAAATGCGCTCAGGCCCAGTTGTCGCTCTTGGCACAAGGCGAGCACGGCGGGCAGCACATGCACAGCGGGGTGGCCGCGAGAAAACCGATTGCCTTCGTCCATTTCTAAAAACGTACCACCGCTGCCGTTGATCATCGCTGCGGCGTCGGCGGCCACATGGCGGCCAAGACCAGGCAACACCGCTGGGCCGCTGCTGTGGGCCAAGCGCCGTGCCATGGCGCGCAATTCAGGCTCGACCGACCCCCCCACCACCGCGGCCAGGGTGTCGGCAATCACCCGGTTGAGTTGGCGCTGGATGTCGGCTGGCGCTTGCGCCACATGGACGTGGGCGGCAAAGTGGCTCAGGTCTTGGGTTTCATGGGACATGGTTGCTCCGCAGGTGGGTTGAGGGCTGTGATTGTGCCGTTGCTGGCCGGTTCTTTGCTTGGTTCTGTGCTGGTGTAAAGTCCGCCAGTCTCGGATGCACCGTTTTGCACACAGGAGTTGGTTTGGATCTTTCCATATTGACCGCAGCCGCCATCAATGGCTTGCTGTTGGGCGGTATTTACACCTTGGTGGCGTGTGGCCTCACCCTCATATATGGGGTGTTGCACATCATCAACTTTGCCCATGGCAGTTTGCTCATGGTGGCCATGTTTGGTGTTTACTATTTGCTCACCGTTTTCAAAATTGACCCCTATGTGTCTTTGCTCATCATGGTGCCCGCCATGTTTGTGCTGGGTTATGCCTTGTACAAAGGGCTGATCGGGCGCTTTTCCAGTGGCAAGGATGAAAACATTTTGCTCATCACCTTAGGGCTGTCGATCTTGCTGGAGAACATTGCCCTGATGTTTTTCAAAGGGGACTCGCGCACCATCACGGTGGCGTATTCAGACACCATGATCGAATTGGGCCCCACATTGGTGCCCTTGCCGAAATTGATTTCTTTCGCTGTGGCCATGTTGTTGTGTGTGGCCTTGGGTTGGCTGATCCAACGCACAGACACCGGGCGAGCCATTCGCGCGGTGGCCAAGGAGCGCATGGGCGCGCGCTTGGTGGGCTTGGATGTGGACAAGGTGTACGCTATTTCCTTTGGCTTGGGGCTGGCCACCTTGGGCGCTGCGGCGTGCTTGTTGATGCCCATCTTTTATGTCTCGCCCACCATCGGCCATGTGTTTGTGCTGGTGGCCTTCACCGTGGTGGTGCTGGGTGGCATGGGCAGCTTTTTGGGCGCGGTCCTGGGTGGCCTGATCGTGGGCCTGACCGAGTCCTTTGGCGGTTTGTTTTTGGGTGAAAGCCTGGGGCAAATAGGCATCTCGCTGATCTTTATTTTGATTTTGCTGCTGCGCCCTTCGGGCTTGTTTGGGGCCAAAGCATGAGTGACCAACTTCACGCTGCGCGGCCCATCCCCTGGCGCTTGCACCTGTCCTTGTTGGCCTTGGCCCTGGCGTTTCCCTTTGTGTTCCCGTCCAACTTCATGGTCAATTTTGGTGTCATGGCCTTGTTTTACGCCTTCATTGGCCAGGCCTGGAACATCTCGGGCGGCTTTGCCGGCCAAATGTCGTTTGGCCATGTGGCTTTTTTTGGCGTCGGGGCATATGTCAGCTCGGTGATGCAAATGCGCTATGGGTTTTCGCCCTGGTGGGGCTTGCCGGGTGCGGCCTTGGCCGGTGCTTTGGTGGCTGGCTTTGTGGCCGTGGTGTCGTTTCGCGCGGGCCTCAAAGGGTCTTACTTTGCCCTGATCACCTTGGCCTTTGGCGAGGTCTTGCGCATCATCAGCAATTCGGTGGACATCACCGGTGGGGGTTTGGGCATGCTCATTCCGATGAAGCGCAGCGTGGCCAATTTTCAATTTGAAGAGCGCAGTGGGTTTTACTTTTTGATTTTGCTGCTGGCCGCCGCTTCGGTGGCCCTGGCCGAGTGGCTGCGCCGCTCGCGCTTTGGTGCACGCCTGGCGGCCATCCGCGAAAACGAAGACGCGGCTAAAGCGTTGGGCATTGATGTGCTGAGCGAAAAAGTCAAGGTCTTGGTGCTCTCTGGCGCCATGTGTGGCATGGGCGGATGCTTTTTCGCCCAGTACTTTTTATACATCGACCCCACCATTGTGTTTGGCGTCGACAAGTCGGTCGAGATGCTCTTGGTCAGCATGATTGGCGGTGCAGGCACGGTGTATGGGCCTTTGATTGGCGCCCTGTTGTTGGCTTCTATCAGCGACATCACGCGGGTGATGACCCAAATCCAAGGCCTGTCCTTGGTGATTTACGGCGGGCTGTTGGTGATCATCATCGCCTACTTGCCCAACGGATTGATTGACTTGTTTCGCCGCAAAGGCGGCCAACCAGGGGGCAAGCGCTGATGCTGCAAGTTCAAGGGTTGAGCAAAATTTTCGGTGGCCTGCGCGCAGTGGATGACGCCAGCTTGTCGGTGGACCCAGGCCGCATCGTGGCCTTGATTGGGCCCAATGGCGCGGGCAAAACCACTTTCTTCGCCTGTGTGGCGGGCTTTCACACGCCAGACGCTGGTCGCGTGCATTTCAACGGCCAAGACATCACTGGCATGGCCCCGCACCTGATCGCGCGCCGTGGCATGGTGCGCACCTTTCAAATCACCCAGCCGTTTGCCAAGCTGTCGGTGCTGGACAACATCATGGTGGGTGCCTATCAGCTGCATGCACATGACGCCGAAGCCCGCGCCCATGCCATTGCGGTGGCCCAAAAGGTGGGCATGGCGCCGTTGCTGGGTCAACCCGCGATGGAGCTGACGGTGGCTGGCCGCAAGCGCCTGGAGTTGGCGCGGGCCTTGGCCACCAACCCACAGTTGCTGTTGCTCGATGAGGTGATGGCTGGCCTGAACCCTTCAGAGATTGTCGAAATGGTGGGCATCGTGCGCACGATTCGCGATATGGGCGTCACGGTGTTGCTCATCGAGCATGTGATGCAAGCGGTGATGAGTTTGTCCGAGCACATTTATGTGCTGTCGCATGGCCGGGTGATTGCCCAAGGCGCGCCGCGCGACGTGGTGTCAGACCCGGCTGTGATCGAGGCTTATTTAGGGCGTGGTGCCGCCGCCATACATGGGGGAGCGGCCCATGCTTGAAGTGCGTGGCTTGCGGGCCGGGTATGGCGAAGTCGAGGTGCTGCGTGGCATCGATTTGGATGTGGGCTCCGGCGAAATTGTCGCGGTCTTGGGCAGCAATGGCGTGGGCAAGTCCACCCTGAACAACAACTTATCGGCCTTGTACCGACCGTTTGCGGGGCGCATCCATTTCTTGGGCGAAGACATCACCGACATGACCTCAACCCAAGTGGTGCAGCGGGGCTTGATCCATGTGCCCGAAGGGCGCCGCATCTTCCCCAATATGAATGTGTTGGAAAACCTGACCGTGGGCGGGCAAGTGCGCGGCCGTGCACGGCGGCAACAAAACATCGACAAAGTGGTGGCGATTTTTCCGCGTTTGCAAGAGCGCTTCAAACAAGCAGCGGGCACTTTGTCCGGGGGCGAGCAGCAAATGTTGGCCATTGGCCGCGGCCTGATGGC
>CAXNFO010000184.1:0-4934 GCA_964201395.1 Limnohabitans sp. | reverse complement strand
GTGGCTTTGCGGTAAGCGTACACCGCATAACCGCTCAGGCCATAGCTCACGAACAAGGCGAACAAAACCAAGGGCGGGTCAATGTTGATGACGGCGATGATCAAAGCAATCAAAACAATGGCTGCAAAAGGCACGCTCTTCTTCATCTGAATGTCTTTGAAGCTGTAGTACGGCAGATTGGTCACCATGGTCAGGCCGGCAAACAAACACACTGCAAACGTGATCCAGGTGATGGTCCCGTCCATCCATTGCAACTCGGTCATGATCCATATAAAGCCCATGACCAATGCCGCCGCAGCGGGGGACGGCAGGCCTTGGAAGTAGCGCTTGTCCACCACCGAGGTGTTCACATTGAAGCGGGCCAAGCGCAAGGCTGCGCAGGCAATGTAGACAAACGCGGCCACCCAGCCCCAGCGCCCCAGGCCTTTGAGTGACCATTCGTAAGCAATCAATGCAGGTGCAGCCCCAAAAGAGACCATGTCGGCCAGCGAGTCCATTTGCTCACCAAACGCGCTTTGCGTGTTGGTCATGCGCGCCACACGGCCGTCCAAACTGTCGAGCACCATGGCGCAAAACACACCCATCGCTGCCAGGTCGAAGCGGTTGTTCATGGCCATGACAATCGCATAAAAGCCCCCGAACAATGCTGCCAAGGTGAACAAATTGGGCAACACATAAATGCCCTTGCGCGGACGTGCGGGCAAATCGTCGGGTTTATCGGTGGGGTCGGTCATGCGAAGATTTTTCAGACCTGAACTGCGTTCAGCCGACGGTTGCCAAAGGGGTCAGGGTGGCCGACACCTTGTCACCCGGGGCCACCAGAACTTGCGCGCTCAAGGGCAAATACACATCGACCCGAGAACCAAACCGGATAAAACCGTAACGCTCGCCTTTTTGCAATGCATGTCCGGCCTGCACGTAGCACAGGATGCGCCGGGCAATCAGGCCCGCCACTTGCACCAGGGTGATGGTGTGTTGTTGGGCACCAATTTGGGCATCAATCACCACGGCATTGCGCTCATTTTCGGTGGACGCCTTGTCCAAATCGGCATTCACAAACAAACCGGGAAAGTAGCTGACGCTGCGCACCACACCATTCACACTGGAGCGGTTGCTGTGCACGTTGAACACATTCATGAACACACTGACCAAAATGGCATCGCGCTGGGCAAAGGGGTCAAATGTTTTTTCAATTTTGACGATGCGGCCATCCGCAGGCGACAGCACGGCATTGGGTATATCAGGAATGGCCCGCGCAGGATCGCGAAAAAACTGAACCACAAAGACCAAAACCACATCAAACGGCAAAGCCCAGGCCCAACCGGCTGTGGCATGGGCACCAATGGCCAGCACCAAGGCCAAGAGGATGAATGGCCAGCCCTCGCGTGCCAAGATGGGGTGGGGGTAGGAGTTGGAAGACATGGTCTCAGTGTATCGTTGAATAAGACACAAGCACAAAGGCCACCCCAGTGGCCTTTGTGCATCGAACGCTCAAACGCTCAATTGCGGGTTTTGTCGACCAATTTGTTCTTGGCAATCCAAGGCATCATGGAGCGCAATTGCGAACCCACCTTCTCGATCGAATGGTCTTCGGTCAAGCGGCGGCGGGCCGTCATGCTGGGGTAGCCGGTGCGGCCTTCCAAAATAAAGCTCTTGGCGTATTCACCGTTTTGAATCCGCTCCAGTGCTTTGCGCATGGCAGCACGGGACTGATCGTTGATGATCTCAGGACCGGTGACGTATTCGCCATATTCGGCGTTGTTCGAGATCGAGTAGTTCATGTTGGCGATGCCGCCTTCATAGATCAGGTCGACGATGAGCTTGAGTTCGTGCAAGCACTCGAAATACGCCATCTCGGGTGAATAACCGGCTTCGACCAAGATTTCATAGCCAGCCTTGATGAGTTCAACCGCACCACCGCACAACACAGTTTGCTCGCCGAACAAATCGGTTTCGGTCTCTTCACGGAAGTTGGTTTCAATGATGCCGGCCTTGCCGCCGCCATTGGCCATGGCATAGCTCAGCGCCATGTCGCGGGCCTTGCCGCTGCAGTCTTGGTGCACAGCCACCAAATGGGGCACACCGCCACCTTGGGCGTAGGTCGAGCGCACGGTGTGGCCGGGCGCCTTGGGCGCAACCATCCACACATCCAAATCGGCACGGGGAACCACTTGGTTGTAGTGCACATTGAAACCGTGGGCAAAGGCCAGGGACGCGCCCTTTTTCATGTTGGGCTCAATGTCGTTGGTGTAAACGCTGCCGATTTGCTCATCGGGCAACAACACCATGACCACATCGGCGGCTTTCACAGCGTCGGCCACCGACGCCACTTTCAGGCCGGCTTTTTCCACTTTGTTCCAACTCGCACCACCGGGACGCAGACCCACCAGCACTTTGACGCCGCTGTCATTGAGGTTTTGCGCGTGGGCATGCCCTTGCGAGCCATAACCAATGATGGCCACGGTCTTGCCTTTGATGATGCTCAAGTCACAGTCTTTATCGTAATAAACCTTCATGATTTCTCCTGGGTGATTAAGGGTTGGGAAAGGGGTGGGTTGAATCAAACACGCAACACGCGTTCGCCACGGCCAATGCCGCAAGCGCCGGTGCGCACGGTTTCCAAAATGGCCGATCGATCCAAGGCTTCTAAGAAGGCATCGTTTTTCGATTGATCGCCAGTGACTTCGATGGTGTAGCTTTTTTCAGTGACGTCAATGATGCGGCCCCTGAAAATATCGGCCATGCGCTTCATCTCTTCGCGCTCCTTGCCGATCGCACGCACCTTGACCATCATCAGTTCGCGCTCGGTGTAGCCGCCTTCGGTCAAGTCGACCACTTTGACGACTTCAATCAATCGGTTCAGGTGCTTGGTGATTTGTTCAATCACATCATCAGAGCCCACGGTTTGCAGCGTCATGCGCGACAAACTCGGGTCTTCGGTGGGGGCCACCGACAAGGATTCAATGTTGTAACCACGGGCAGAAAACAAACCCACGACGCGGGACAAAGCGCCCGGTTCGTTTTCCAGCAAGACAGAAATAATGTGTTTCATGGGGATTCCTCTTTTCGCTCAGACACCGCAGCAGACAGACTGGGTGTCACCGCCCTCGTCTGCCAGCGGTAACCGGCAAAGTTGGCGGGCAATAGATTCTTCTCAGGGTTGAAAGATGGGCCCAGTGACAAACCAAGCCCGCATTTATCAGGGGCTTTACAAATCCTCGCTGCCCAGCAGCATTTCGGTGATGCCCTTGCCGGCTTGCACCATGGGGAACACGTTTTCGGTGGGATCGGTGCGGAAGTCCATGAACACGGTGCGGTCCTTGAGTTTGCGCGCTTCGATCAACGCGCCCTCCACATCTTGCGCCCGCTCAATCAGCATGCCCACATGGCCATAGGACTCGGCGAGCTTGACGAAATTCGGCAAGGCATCCATGTAGCTGTGGCTGTAGCGGCCCGAGTACTCGATCTCTTGCCACTGGCGCACCATGCCCAGGTAGCGGTTGTTCAATGCCATGATCTTGATTGGCGTGTTGTACTGCAAGCAAGTGGACAGCTCTTGGATGCACATCTGCACCGAACCTTCACCGGTGATGCAGTACACCTCGCTGTCGGGCTTGGCCAATTTGATGCCCATGGCATATGGAATGCCCACGCCCATGGTGCCCAATCCGCCGGAGTTGATCCAGCGCCGGGGCTGGTCAAAGCGGTAATACTGAGCCGCCCACATTTGGTGTTGCCCCACATCGGAGGTGATGTAGGCATCGACATCCTTGGTCATGTTCCAAAGCGTTTCCACCACAAACTGGGGTTTGATGACGTCATTGATGCCCCGGTCGTAACTGAGGCACTTTCTCGAGCGCCAGCCCTCAACCGTGGTCCACCAATCGGCCAAGGCCTTGGCATCCATCTTGGCTTTGGACTCGGTGATCAGGTTCATCAACTCGGTCAGCACGTCCTTGACGTCACCCACAATGGGCACATCCACCTTGACACGCTTAGAGATGCTGGAGGGGTCGATGTCAATGTGAACGATCTTGCGCTCGTTTTGGGCAAAGTGCTTGGGATTGCCAATCACCCGGTCGTCGAAACGCGCGCCAATCGCGATCAACACATCGCAGTGTTGCATGGCGTTGTTGGCCTCAATGGTGCCGTGCATGCCCAGCATACCCAAAAACTTGGGGTCACTGGCAGGAATGGCGCCCAAGCCCATCAAGGTGCTGGTGCATGGCGCACCAATCATGTTGACCAGGGCACGCACTTCGTCGGAGGCATTGCTCAACAGCACGCCGCCACCGGTGTAAATGTAGGGGCGCTTGGCGCCCATCAACAAGCCCATGGCTTTGCGAATTTGCCCAGCATGCCCCTTGCGCACTGGGTTGTAGGAACGCATGCTCACCGTCTCTGGGTAGCCGCTGTAGGTTGTCTTTTTGAACGACACATCTTTGGGAATGTCCACCACCACTGGGCCAGGGCGGCCTGAACGGGCAATGTGGAAGGCCTTTTTGATGGTGATGGCCAAGTCAGCCACGTCTTTGACCAAAAAATTGTGCTTGACGATGGGACGGGTGATGCCCACGGTATCGCACTCTTGGAAGGCATCCAAGCCAATCGCATGGGTGGGCACTTGCCCTGTGAGCACCACCAACGGGATGCTGTCCATGTAAGCCGTGGCAATGCCAGTGACCGCATTGGTCACCCCTGGGCCTGATGTGACCAATGCGACACCCACCTCACCGGTGGCACGCGCGTAGCCGTCTGCGGCATGGACCGCCGCTTGTTCATGGCGCACCAGCACGTGCTCAATGGTGTTTTGCTTGTAAAGCGCGTCGTAAATATAGAGACCGGCCCCCCCCGGGTAGCCCCAGAGGTACTTGACCCCTTCAGCTTGCAAGGCTTTGACCATGATTTCGGCGCCCATCAATTCTTGAGGGGCG
>CAXNFO010000183.1:0-4940 GCA_964201395.1 Limnohabitans sp. | reverse complement strand
GGCTGTTCAAGTTGCGCGATCAACTCGGGCCAGCGCAACAGCGCGTGTTGGCCCATGCGCACCACGCTCAATTCGGTGATGGCCGATTCGGCCAGCGGGGCCAACATGGCCGCCGCCACACGGGCCGCTGCACCCTGGGCATCGGCTTGTTGCGCTTCAAACACCTCGACCCGATGGCCTTCTTGGGCCAAAGCATGGGCGAGCAAGCGGCCCATCAAACCCGCGCCCAGCACCACGCTCCACGGCCGGGCGCTCATGCAGCCACCGTACTTTCTTGATAATGCCGGGCATGAAAGCCACACCACCCACCCACCAATACGCCCGCGTTTTGACCATTGCCGGGTCCGACAGCGGCGGCGGCGCCGGCATCCAAGCCGACTTGAAAACCTTTGCCGCGTTGGGTTGCTACGGCACCAGCGCCATCACCGCGCTCACTGCGCAAAACACGCAGGGCGTGCAAGACATCCATGCCGTGCCCGCGGCGTTTTTGAAAGCGCAAATTCAGTCGGTGCTCGACGACATCGGCACCAACGCCATCAAAATTGGCATGCTGCACACCCCCGAAGTCGCCGAGGTGGTGGCCTGGGCCATCGCGCATTACCAACCCGCCCACGTGGTGTTCGACCCGGTGATGGTGGCCACCAGCGGCGACCGCTTGATTGCCGAGGAAACGGTGGCAGTGCTGGTGCGCGAGGTGTTTCCGCGCGCCCACTTGATCACCCCCAATTTGGACGAAGCCGCCTGGTTGTTGGGCCGCCCCTTGAAAGACCCTGCGGATTTGCCAGCGGCAGCCAACGAGTTGTTGGCCATGGGCGCGCAGGCCGTGCTGCTCAAAGGTGGGCATTTGCCCGGCGATGAGGTGGTGGATTTGTTCGTTCAGCCCGGCCAACCTAGCCTGCGCTTGGCCTCGCCGCGCATTGCCAGTGGCAATGTGCATGGCACGGGTTGCACCCTGTCGTCGGCAATTGTCGCGCATTTGGCTTTGGGCCATGGCTTGAGCGAGGCGGTGCGCCTGGCGCGTGGCTACATCTTGCAAGCCATTCAATCGGGCGCAACCATCAAAACCGGCCAAGGGCATGGGCCGCTCAACCACGGGTTTGCGCCACTCGCTAGCCACCTCAAGCCCCTTTGAGGGCCGCGCCCGTCCGCGTCAGCCAACCCGCTGCCACAGTGGCTGCCAAGGTGGGCAGGGCAGAACCCCAGGCGGGGGCCCAGGCGGCCAGGGCGTGGTACAGCCCAATGCCTGCCAGCCACAGCAAGGTGCTGGTCGCATCAATCCCTTTGGGTGACAAGCGGTTGGCGTGGTACCCCCAGCCCAAACGCCCCATGATCACCCCAAACAAAGGCACGAACACGGAACTGAGCATGAGCAAAAACGGCTCCAAGCTGTGCATGGGCAAGGCCATGGCAAGCACCGTGCACAAGGCCGCGCCCCACAAGCCATAGCGCTTCAACGGGGTTTGGGGCCGCAGGCTGTGGGCCGACAGCGCGCCCGAATACACATCGCCATACGCGTTGTCCAATTCGTCCAGCAGAATCAAACCCAGGGCCAGCAAACCGCCTTGGGCCAGCAGCAAAGCGCCCACCAAGTCGGTGCCTGGCTCCACCACCGACACCACCAACACGCCCAAGGCGTAACACCACACATTGGCCAGGGCATAGCCCACCCAAGTGCCGCCCAAGGTGCTACGCGCGCTGCGGCCATGGCGGGCATAGTCGGCCACCAAGGGCAGCCAAGAAACGGGCATGGCGATCACCAAGTCCAGTGCGTTGATGGGGCTCATGCCGCCCGCGCCGGGCCGGTTCCAAATGGCCTCCCAGCCCTTGGCCTGGGCCACGCCGACAAAATGCCAGGTCAGCCACAGCAAGGACAGCACCACCAGGGGCAAGCCCCAGCGGCTCACGAAGCCGCGCACCAAGCCCAACATGCTGCCCGCCATCAAGGCCATCAACACCCCGCCCCACAGCGCGGTGGTCAGCACCAGTGTGAGCGGCGAGGCCGGGTCCAAGCCCCAGGCTTGTTTCAAGATGGCGGCGGTGCCGTCGCGCATCACCACCAGTTCAAACGACGTCCAACCGATCAATTGCAAGATGTTGAGCAGCACCGGCAAGCGCGCCATCGATGGGCCATAAACAGTGTGCATCAGGCCGGCGCTGGACAAACCGCTGACACAGCCAATGCGCGCCGTCCACGCCAGCAAACCGGCCCCCAAGACCGAGCCGAGCAAGATGGCCCACACGGCATCTTGGGTGCCGACCGCCGGCACCAAATAGGCGCCGACTTGCATGACCAGCAGGCCCACGCCCAGGCTGAACCATAAGCTGGCATGGCTGCGCGCATCAAAGACGCGTTGGTCTGGGCTGATCGGTGTCAGGGCTTGGTTGGATGTGTTTTCCATGGTGTGTCTTCTTTCAAGTTGACACAGGAAATAAGCAGACCCTGGCCCCATGGGCCTGTGACGGTGCTGCGTGCTTCCCTGCGCGAGGATTACCTCAATCAGGTTCAAAGGGACTTTCTCAGCGTCGGTTTGATTCCTCAAACCTCGGCACCCCCAGCGACTTGCCTTGGCAAGCGGCATGATTATGGCCGATCGCCCATCCACTGGACTTGGCTGCGGTGGCTGGCAAAATGAATCATCATTCCGACCCACATGGCCGCTGCACCCCGCGTCAACCCAGAAGACTTCTTCAGCCCTGAAGAGTGGGCGCGCCTGAGCCAGCGCTCTTCATGGCGCGGTTTGGCTTGCGTGGCCCACTGTTGGGCGGTGATCGGTGCCGCCATGGCCTTGGCGGCTTGGTCGCCGTGGTTCATCCCCTTGGCGGTTTTATGGGTGGGCAACCGGCAATTGGGCTTGTTCATCTTGATGCACGACGCCGCCCATGCGGTGCTGCACCCCAACAGGCGCATCAACGATGCGGTGGGCTTTTGGTTTTGCGGCACCGAGATGCGTGCCTACCGCGGCTATCACTTGCAGCACCACCGCTATGTGCAGCAAACCGAAGACCCCGATTTGGTGTTGTCGGCCCCGTTCCCCATCAGTCGCGCCTCGTTGCGGCGAAAAATGTGGCGCGATATTTCGGGCCAGACTTTTTACAAGCAACGCATCGCCCCGGGGGAGATGGCATGGCGCAGCCCCGCACCGGGACTGAACCGCTGGGCATCCTTGGGGCAATGGATGCACCAAGAACGTTGGTTCTTGGGCGGCAATGCGGCTTTTGCTTTGGCCTTTGCGGCGGTTGGTTGCTTGTGGCTGTGGTTGGTTTTGTGGTTGCTGCCCATGGCCACCTGGTTGCCGTTGATCACCCGCTTGCGCAATATTTCAGAACACGCCCTGATCGCAGCCAACGAGCCCGACCCCTTGCACCATGCGCGCACCACCCATGCCAACCTGTGGGAGCGGATGTGGCTGGCACCTTATTGGGTCAACTACCACTGCGAGCACCACATGTTCACCCAAATTCCGTGCTGGAATTTGCCCTTGGCGCACCGCATGCTGCATGCAAAAGGGGTGACGGCGCGCATGAACACCGCCCCCAGTTACGCCGCCATGTTGCGTCAGGCCGCGCCGGCATAGACCCAAGGCGTGTCTGCTTAAGCGCTGAGGCCTATCGGCCATCCACCCCCAGCAAGCGGTGCAAATGGGTGGAGGTGGTGGTGTATTGCAGCGTGGTTCTTTCGCCGGGGCGCAAGCGCGCGGCGATGGCAAACGCGGCCAAAGTGGCTTCGTGGAAGCCACACAAGATCAATTTTTGTTTGCCCGGGTAGGTGTTGACATCCCCCACGGCAAAAATCCCGGGCACCGAGGTGGCAAAACTGGCGCTGTCAACCACCAATTGTTTGCGTTGCATGGCCAAGCCCCATTCGCTCAGTGGCCCCAATTGCGGTGACAAACCGAGTTGCACCCAAATTGCTTCGCAAGGCAAGGTGCGGGTTTCGCCTGCGCTGTTGACCCAATCCACGGCTTGCATCCGCTGGTCTTGCAATCGTGGCTCCAGCAGTTGACCAATGTGCAGCTGCAAACGGCCTTCGCGCACCCACTGACGCATGCGCTCGATCAGGGCCGGTTCTGCGTCCCACACATCGCGCCGGTGCATCAAACCCACCCGGGTGGGCGCGTTGGGGCCAGACAAGTCGCACAACTGCAAGGCGGCCTCGATGGCGGTGCCGTCGCCGCCCACGACCAAGCAGGCCTGGCCCGCAAACACCGATGGGTCGTGCCCGGCAAAGAAAACCTGGCTGCCGCGCAGCGGTTTGAAACCAGCGGCGGGCAGTTGGCGCGGCTCAAAGGCACCCACGCCAGCGGCGATGACCACGCTGCGGGCCTGAACGTGCAAGCCTTGTGCGGTTTGCACCGCAAATCCATCGCCCTGGGGTACCCAATGGCTCACGCTGTGACCGCCGTGAAACACCGGCGCAAAGGGCTTGACTTGGGTTTGCAGCCGCTCGATCAGCTCGTTGCCGGTACAGCGCGGCAGGCCGGGGATGTCGTAAATGGGTTTGTCGCCGTACAGCTCGGTGCACTGGCCGCCAGGGTGGGGCAGGCTGTCGACGATGTGGCAGCGGATGTCTTGCAGGCCCAGCTGAAAAGCCTGAAACAGGCCCACCGGTCCGGCACCGATCACCAGTACATCGGTGGCGATGGGCGCTGACACGGGGGCAGGGGGAGAAGGGTTCAGCGGGTGAGCTCGCTCAGCTTGCCCGTTTTCTCTTTCCAGTCATCAGCGTCGGGCATGGGCATTTTGCGCTTGGTGATGCTGGGCCAGCCAGAACGGGCCAACTCCACGTTCAGCGCAATCATGTGCTGCTGGTCGCTGGGCACATCTTCCTCGGCATAAATGGCATTGACCGGGCACTCGGGGATGCACACGGCGCAGTCGATGCACTCATCGGGGTCGATGGTCAGGAAGTTGGGGCCTTCGCGGAAGCAGTCCACGGGGCA
>CAXNFO010000182.1:0-4958 GCA_964201395.1 Limnohabitans sp. | reverse complement strand
GAAACGAACGCACCATGCCCAAACGCACCCTTTGGTGGGCGCTCAAAGCGCTGATGTTTTGGTTCATGAAAACCACCTCACCCGAATCGCTGGCGAGCAAGCCCGAGAGTTGCGCCACCAAACTGGTTTTACCAGCCCCATTGGGGCCGATCAGGGCATGGATTTCGCCCGCCCGCACATCCAAGCTGACATGGTCGGTGGCGCACAGGGCACCAAAGTACTTGACCAAGGATTTGACCTGCAAGACCGGTTCAGCCATGCTGCACCCCCTTGGCACGGTGCTGGAACACACCGGCCAATCCTTTGGGTGCCATCAACACCACAGCCAGCAAAATCCAACCCACATAAAACTGCCAGTGAACGGTGTATTCGGCGAACACGTCTTCCAAGGTCAGCAGCAACAACGCGCCCCAGAGGCCACCGGCCAAAGTGCCCACGCCACCCAAAATCACCATGACCATGAGCACACCCGATTGCGTCCAGTGCATCAAATTGGGGTTGACGTAGTTTTGCTGGTTGACCATCAATGCACCTGACAAGCCGCCAATGGCGCCGGCCAACACAAACAAGACCATTTGGTAGCGGTACACCGCAAAGCCCAGCGCCTCGGTGCGCACATCGTCATCGCGCTGGGCCAACACCACCCGGCCAAAGCGCGAATGCATCAAGCGGTGCATGAACCACAGGCTGAGCACCAGGCACAGCAGCACCAGGTAATAAAAAGCCAGGTCATTTTTCAGGTTGATACCAAAGCCGAAATCGGAACGCATGCGGATGTTCAGGCCTTCGTCGCCGCCATAAGCTTTGACCGAATTGACCAAGTAGTAGACCATTTGCGCAAAGGCCAGGGTGATCATGATGAAGTACACGCCCCGGGTGCGCAGCGAAATGGCCCCGATCAAGGCCGCAAAAATCGCCGACACCACCATGGCTGCAGGGAAACCGATCCAGCCGCTGGGCACGCCCTCGGTGATCAAGATGCCCACGGTATAGGCGCCGATGCCGACAAATGCAGCGTGGCCAAATGACACCAAGCCGCCATAGCCCAAGATCAGGTTCAAGCTGCAAGCGGCCAGGCCGTAAATCATCATGCGGCTGAGCATGGACAAATAAAAGTTCTGGCCTTGCGCTTGCATCAGCCACCCCAAGCCCACCGCGAATGCGATGAGCAGATACCAAGCCCAGGCGGGGGTGGAGCGGGACGACGTCATGGTGTTGGCGCTCATGCTTTGCGCGAGAACAAGCCCTGGGGGCGGATGAACAAGACCACGGCCATCAACAGGTAAACCATGATGGACGCAGCTGCGGGGCCAGCGGTGGCCGCGACTTGTGGCGGGAATATTTCACGAAACAAATGCGGCAGCAAGGTGCGACCAAAGGTATCGACAAAACCCACCAACAAGGAGCCCACAAAGGCGCCCCAAATGGACCCAATGCCGCCAATCACAATGACCACAAAGGCCAAGATCAAAATGCTTTCGCCCATGCCCACCTGCACCGCCAGCAAAGGCCCGAGCATGGCCCCCGCGACGGCACACATCGCTGCACCCAAACCAAAAACAAGGGTAAACAGACGTTGGATGTTGATGCCCATGGCCATGGCCATGTCACGGTTGGACGCGCCGGCCCGCACCCACGCGCCCATGCGGGTTTGGGTGACCACCAGGTACAAAAACAAGGCCAAGGCCAATCCCACGCCGATGATGACGAGCCGGTAACTGGGGTACATCAAACCGGGCAACAATTCCACTGGCCCCGACAAAGCAGCCGGCGCCGACAGCGCCAAATCGGTGCCCCAAATCATGCGCACCGCTTCGTTGATGATCAAGATCAGGGCAAAGGTGGCCAGCACCTGCGACATGTGGTCGCGCCGGTACAGGGTGCGCAACAGCGTCGACTCCAGCACCATGCCCAAAACGGCCGTCAAGGGCACGGCCAGCAACACGCCCCATAAAAAGGATTGGGTCAGGTTCACCAACCAGGCCGCCAAAAATGCGCCCACCATGTACAACGCACCGTGGGCCAGATTGATCATGTCCATGATGCCAAACACCAGGGTCAAGCCCGAGGCCAGCAAAAACAACATCAAGCCAAATTGCAACCCATTGAGGCTTTGCTCAAGAAACAGTATCCAGGTCATGCACGCGCTTATCGGTCAAAAACTAAAAATGCCCCACCACAACGTGGCGGGGCCTTAAGGTGTGTGCGCTAAAGCGCTTATTTCATGGGGCAATCTTGCACATACGCGTCGCCGTGGCTGGCCAACACCGGGGTTTGCGACACAATTTTGTTGACCAACCGACCCTGCGCGTCTTTTTGCACTTCGCGCAGGTAGTAGTTTTGGATCGGGTACTGGTTGGTGTTGAATTTAAAGGCACCGCGCACCGATTCAAACTTGGCCTCTTTGATGTGGCGGCGCAAGGCTTCTTTGTCTTCCAAATTGCCTTTGGCACCGCGCACCGCCGCGTCAATCAACAACGCGGTGTCATAGCCTTGGGCGGCATACACGGTGGGCAAGCGCTTGTATTCTTTTTCGAACTCGGCCACAAACTTTTTGTTGGCAGCGTTGTTCAAGTCCAGGCCCCAATGGGCGGTGTCGGTGATGCCCAACATCTCGTCACCCACGCTGCGGATGATGTCTTGGTCAGCGCCAAAGCCGGGCAACACCATCTTGGTGTCTTTGTTCAGACCAGCGGCCACAAACTGCTTGATGAAGTTGATGCCCATGCCTCCGGGCAAGAAGAAGTACAGCACTTCGGGCTTGGCCGCGCGAATTTCAGCCAGCTCGGCCGAGTAGTCCAACTGGCCCAGCTTGGTATAGACCTCAGCGGCCACCTTGCCTTTGTAGAAACGCTTGAAGCCCGCCAAGGAGTCTTTGCCCGCTTGGTAGTTGGGGGCGACCAAATAAGCCGACTTGAAGCCCCGGTTGGTCGCGTGCTGGCCTGCGGCCTCATGGTAGGCGTCGTTGGGCCAAGACACGGCAAAGAAATAAGGGCTGCAGTCTTTGCCAGCGATGGGCGATGGTGCGGCATTGGGGCTCAGGTAGAAGGTTTTCTCGCCCACGGCTTCAGGCAAACCCGCCAACATGATGTTGGAGAACACCACACCGGTCATGAAGTCGACCTTGTCGCGCTTGACATAGCGCTCAAACAATTGCTTGCCCACATCGGGCTTGAACTGGTCGTCGCCAATCAACACCTCGGCAGGCAAACCACCAAGCCTGCCGCCGTTGAGCTTGACCGCCAGGTTGAAGGCATCGCGAATCTCTGCGCCCAATGCGCCATTGGGACCCGACAAGGTGCTGACGAACCCGATCTTGACCTTGTCAGCGGCCTGAACCATGGAAGCGGCCAGCAAGCTGGCCAAAGACAAGGCCAGCAAACGGCCCGATTTTGTTGTGCGCATGATCACTCCTTTAAAACTGCGGGGCCAGCCCCACGAGGGCCAGTAGATACAAAGAACACGCATTGTCGCTTGAGCGACGCGAGAAACCCTCAGGGATTCCCCCTGTGCGCTTTTTCATCCATGAAGCGCTCAGCAGGCCCATCACAAATTCAAACTCCCCACGCTGGCACCCCCACAGACGTACAAAACCTGACCGGTGATGAAGCCGCTGCCGGGCTGGGCAAAAAAACCGGCCGCACGGGCGACATCGGCGGGCTCGCCCAAGCGGCGCACCGGCAAGGAAGCGGCCAATTGCGCTTCTTTGTCGCTGCCTGCAGGCACCACCTCGTGGAACATGGCCGTGCTGCGGATGGGACCAGGCGCAATCACATTCACGGTGATGCCCTGAGGGCCCAACTCCAATGCCCAGGTGCGGGCCATGCCCATCAGACCGGCCTTGGTGGCCGAATAGGCACTGCGGGTGGCCAAGCCCACTGCCGCGCGCGACGACAACAGCACCACCCGGCCAAATTGTTGCGCCTGCATGGTGGGCAAGGCCGCTTGCACCATTTGGATGGCGCAGGCCAAATGCAGTTGGGTCAAATCGTCCAAATCGCTCAAGCGCACATCGGGCAGCAAGGCGGCGCGGATCAAACCCGCGTTGTGCACCACGGTGTTGATCGGCCACGCCTGCACCACTTGCTGCAGGGCTTGCGCGGTGGCTTCGCGGTCGAGCAAATCCACCTGCACCGCATGCAAGTGGGGGTGTTGCCAGCCTGGGGCTTGGATGTCGAGCGACACCACCTCGCAGCCTTGCGCCAACAGTTGTTCGCACACAGCGCGGCCAATGCCAGCGCTGCCGCCACTGACCAGGGCCACTTGGCGCAAGCCCGGTGCGGGTGCCATGCTCAAGCGGCGTGCTCCACCAGGGCCAACACCCGCAAGGGGCTGCCACTGCCTTTTTGGATTTTCAAAGGCGGGCTCAAAATCACAGCGCCAGTGGGCGGCAACTTGTCCAAATTGGCCAAGCACTGCAAGCCATAGCGACCCGCACCGTGCATGTAGTAATGGCAGGGATAAGGAGGCCGCAGGTGATAGCCCTGACCGGCATCGGTGCCAATCGCCTCGGAGCCAAAACCCAGCACGTCGCGCTGATCGACCAAAAAGCGCACCGCCTCGGTGCTGGGGCCGGGGGTGTGTTGGCCGGTCTCATCAAAGTTTTGATAGGCCTCGGGATCGGTGCGTTGGGACCAGTCGGTGCGCATCAGCAACCAAGACCCCGCTGGGATGCGGCCATGCTGGGCCTCAAAGGCCAGCAAATCGTCCACCGTCAACAGGTAGTCGGGGTTTTGTGCCACTTGGGCCGAGCAATCGACCACGCAAGCTGGGGCCACAAAGTGCTGCACCGGAATGGTGTCGACGGCATTGTTGGGCAGGTCGCGCCCAGATATCCAATGGATGGGCGCATCAAAGTGGGTGCCGGTGTGCTCGCCACAGGAAAAATTGTTCCAGTACCAACCCGGCCCGCGCGCATCGTAATGCGATGCCTCTTCGATCCGAAATGGCCAGCACTG
>CAXNFO010000181.1:0-5009 GCA_964201395.1 Limnohabitans sp. | reverse complement strand
CGCATCGAGATGGCCACATCGTCTGTGACCAAAATTTCGCTGTGCCCCAAAGCCATGTTGCGGTCGGCATAAAACCCCTCGGTGTTTTCGCGCACCACCACCAGGTCAAAAGGACCGGTCAGGGTTTTGATGCCGGCATAGGTTTTGGCGGGCCGAATGTTGGCATACAGGTCGAGGTTTTTGCGGAAAAACTTGGACGGGTTGATCTCGCCCTTGGTCTCGTCTTTGAAGTCGTAAGTGGCCATGGGACCCAGCAACAGGCCATCGGCAGCTTTGACTTTGTCCAGCAAAGCCTGCGTGACCGTGGCGCCGTGTTGGCGCAAGCTGTCATGGCCTGCGATGTCGTGGCTCAGTTGCAAGCCCAGCCCAAACTGGGCATTGACGGTGTCCAGCAATTCGATACTGACCTGCATGGTCTCGGGGCCAATGCCGTCGCCGGGGATGATGACGATGTTCATGTCCATTCACTCGGCTTTGAGGTTGGCGTCCTTGACCAGTTTTTCAAACTTGACCGCCTCGCTGCGCACATATTCTGCAAACTCTGCCGGTGTGTTGCGCGGCACGTTCAAGTTATCGGTTTCAAACCGTGTGCGGATCTCGGGGCTGGACATGATGGCATTGACCTCCTTGTTCAGGCTTTGCACCACAGCTGCCGGTGTGTCGGCAGGCGCAAACAAACCGCCCCACAGGGAATAGCTAAAGCCAGGGATGGCCACTTCAGCCACCGTGGGCACTTGGGGCAGGGAGTTCATGCGCTGAGGTGTGGTCACGGCCAGGGCTTTGAGTTTGCCGCCTTTGATCTGCGGCAAAGCCGCCGATGCGCTGCTGAAAAACAGTTGGATGCGGTTGCCCATCAAGTCGGCCATCAGCGGGCCCACGCCTTTGTAGGGCACATGCACCATGTTGAGCTTGGCACCCACCGACAAGGCCACCGCGGCCAAATGGCCCGGGGTGCCCGCACCCACCGAGGCATAACTGAATTCGCCCGGTTTGGCACGGGCTTGTTGCAGCATTTCATTCAAGGAGTTGTAGGGTGCATCCACTGGGGCCAACAACACCAGTGGCGCATTGCCAATCAGCACCACGGGAATCATGTCTTTGAGGGGGTCGTAGCCCAGGTCTTTCATCATCACCCGGTTGACAACGATCTCGCCGGTTTGGCCCAAAAACAAGGTGTGGCCATCGTTGCGGGCCTTGACCGCCAAACGCGTGCCCACGGTGCCAGAGACGCCAGGCTTGTTGTCCACCAAAACGGTTTGTTTGTACACCGCGGTCAGCCGCTCGCTGACCAATCGGGCAAAGGTGTCTCCTTGGCCACCAGGCGCATACGCCACGATGATGCTCACCGGTTTGGTGGGGTAGTCGCCCTCGGCCGCAGCCGCGCTGCCCGAGGCCCACATCAGTCCAGCGCACATCGCAGACAAAAGACTGTGGCGCCAGGCGAAGTTCAAATTCAACAGGGTGTTCATCGTTAACTTTCGTTGTTCAGGGATGGGGAGTTAACCAGTCCATCGCTCAAGCCAATAGGCGCTGGCGGATGGTCTCCGGGCTGAGGACTTCCAAAGGGGGTTGCCCTTGGTTGGGAATGCCAACTTGGGTGGCATTGAGCAACATCGACACCATGGTGTAAGTGCCCGACAACACAATCAAGTCGATGACCTGTTGCTCGCCCAAGAGTTGCATGGCTTTTTGCCACAAGGCATCGTTGACCTGGTGGTTCAGGGTGAGTTGGATGCAAAAGTTATAAACCAGTGCTTGGGTTTCGTCCATGCTTTGAGGGCGCTGGCATTGGCGCAAATCGTCAGCGATGTGCTGGGGCAAGCCAGCGCGAATCGCAATGGGCTCATGCGCCCACCACTCGTACTGCGCATTGGCCACCCGGGCCTGAATCAGAATGGCGAACTCATTGAGGGCTTTGGGCACCGAGGTTTTGAAACGCAAGTAGTCCAGCAGGTCAAAGCAGCGCCGCGCCATTTCTGGGCTGCGCATCAAGGCGTTGTACGGCCCGCCCAGCCCAGCGCTGGAGATTTTCAAAATATCGTCGGCCAAGGGGCGAACCTCGGGGGGCAGTTCTTCGTAGCTGCGCAGGGCAAATCGTTCGGTCATGGTGCGGCTCCAGGCAAAGTGTGAATGGATTGAAAAAAAGTGCGGCGCGTGTTGGTGAAGTGGGGGCGGCAGCGGCTGCTCCAATCGCTGGCGCGCACAGCCAGCCAGTCGGGTGAGCCCATCACCTCTGGCGCAGTCAAGTCATAGCCCGCAAAAGAGCGCGGGCCGTGGTCGTGGTTGATGTAGCGCTGGGCGCGCACACAGCCATTGACCATCGCCAAGCCGGGCATGTGTTCTTGGGCATACCACTGAGAAATTTCTTCCTCCCAACCAGGTGCAGGATCGGTTTGCACGGTGTAGTGGGTGTTGATCTTGGCTTCGGGGCTGGCGCAGGGGCAGTCGAGCACCAATTGCAAACGCGAGGCCTGGGCTGCCACCCCGGCCCATTGCGATAGGCTGGCTTCCCATGCGGCGCTTTGGTCTGCGCCCATCATGGACGCATGTTCAAAGTGGACATACACATGGGTCAAGCCTTGCGCGTCTTCATCTTGGGGGGTGCAGGTCACGCGCACTTGATGGGGCACGGGTGTCAAGGCAGCATACGCCCAGCTGGCCCAATCGCGCGCGGCCAAATCGGCCTGCACGCGCAACAACAAACAGTCGGTCAAGACCATGCTCAATCGGCCTTGATTTTTTTGTCGCGGATGACCCGGGTCCATTTGGTCAAGTCGGCCTTGACCAGGTTGCTCAGCTCCAGTGGGCTGTTGCCGGCAGGCTCGGCACCCGAGGCCACAATTTTGGCGCGCACGGCTTCTGTGGCCAAAGTGCGGCGCAGGGCTTGGTTGATGCGATCAATATCGGCGCTGGGTGTGCCTTTGTGGGCAAACAAGGCGTACCAATTGTCCGAGTCAACACCGGCGACGCCGATTTCCTGAAAGGTTTTCACATCTGGAAACAAGGGGTGGCGGCGCGTGGATGCCAATGCCACAGGCTTGAGCTTGCCACTTTTGATGTGCCCGATCAGGCCGGGGATGTCACCAAAAAAACCGTCCACATGGCCGGCCATGACATCGGTGATGGCCGGTGCGGCGCCTTTGTAGGGCACGTGCACCAAGTCGGTTTTGGTGGCATCGGCCAACAATTCCATGGCCAAGTGGGGCACGCTGCCGGTGCCTGAGGAAGCCATGGTAACGCGCTTTTGTTTGGCCACAGCAATGAACTCTTGTGGGTTGTTGGCCGGGTGGTTGGGGTGTACCACCAGCATCTCGACGTTGTTGACCACCAGCGATACCGCGGCCAGGTCGCGCACCGGGTCGTAGGGCAAGTTGGGGTACAGCCCTGGGTTGATGGAGATGGCGCCCACGCTGGACAACCACAGCATTTGACCGTCCGCGGGTGCTTTGAGCAAGGCCTCAGCCGCAATGGCGCCGTTGGCGCCAGCTCGGTTTTCCACCACCACGGTTTGGCCCAACTCCTTGCCCAATTGCTCGCTGATGGTGCGGGCGATGAAGTCCACCGGACCGCCGGGCGGAAAGGCCACGAGCAGTCGCGTGACCTTGGTTTGTGCCCAGGCGGCGGTGCCCAGACTGAACCAAGCCAACAGGGCAAAGGTGGTCCATCGCTTGAAGCGGGTGCTGATGATCATCATAGTCTCCGAAGGGGTTGTGTCAAAGGGGTTGGGGTCGGGGTCAGTCGCAGCGCACCGACATGCCGCCGTCAACGACGATTTCTGTGCCGGTGATGAAGCGTGCCTCGTCGCTGGCCAAAAACAAAACGGCGCGGGCCGTGTCGCGGCCATCGCCCATGAAGGGCAGGGGGATGCGGGCTTGGCGCGCTTGCAACAAGGATTGAACATCGCCGCCCGCGCGCTGACCAGCCAATCGGGTTTCCACCATGGGGGTGTGCAGCTGCCCAGGCACCACGGTGTTGACCCGAATGCCTTGTTTGGCGTACTGCACGGCCACCACTTTGCCCAACTGGATCACGCCCGCCTTGGTGGCGGCATAGGCCACTTGGGCCGCGCCGGTCCAGCGCATGCCAGACGTGGAGGCGATGTTGACAATCGCCCCCGCACCTTGGGCCGCCATGATGGGCAGCACATGTTTGCAGCCCAAAAAAACGCTTTTGAGGTTGTGATCGATTTGCGCGTCCCACACGGCCTCGCTCATTTCCACCGGCCCCCCAGCGGCCGATCCACCGACGTTGTTGACTAGCACATCGATGCGGCCAAAGCGGGCCATGGCGTGGTCAACGCAGGCCTTGATGGCTTCTGACAGAGTGACATCGCAGGCCATGGCCTCGATGCTGCCCCCACTGGTTACGGCGGCCTTTTGCGCCAAGGCCAGGGTTTCGTACATGCGTGCCAGTTCGCGATCTAAGGCCAGCACATGGGCCCCTTCTTCGACCATTTGCACCGCAATGGCGCGGCCATTGCCCCAGCCCGGTCCCACGGAACCTGCGCCGCTGACGACGACCACTTTGTTGACAAAACGAGCCATCTAAAACCTTTTCAGTGATTGGCAAAGCGGTACAAGGCTTGTGGGTTGTCCACCAACACTTGTTGGCGCAGGGCTGCGTCGGGGGCCATTTGCCAAATGGCGTCGACCAATGCGCCATCGTCGGGCACATGGGTGTGGTTGGGGTGGGGCCAGTCGCTGCCCCAGACGCACTGGGTCGGAAAGCGCTCGACCAAGGTGCGCGCCAGCAACAAACCTGCTTGGTAGGGTGGGGTGGAATCGATGCGGTCGATGCCACTGACCTTGACATGCATGCCAGGCTGGCCAAGCAGCTCACACAAGGCCATAAAGTCGGCATGGGCCGGGCCAAGTTGGGCATCCACCCGGCCCATGTGGTCGATCACCACGGGCACCGCGCTTTGCGCCAACACCGGTGCCAAGGTGTGCACCATGGCGGATGGAAAGTGCACTTGCAGGTGCATCTGCAAAACGGCCAGACGATGGGTC
>CAXNFO010000180.1:0-5035 GCA_964201395.1 Limnohabitans sp. | reverse complement strand
CTGGGGTCCACCTGCGCAGTGAACACAGCTTCCGCTGGAAACTTGGCCACTTCGAACAACAAGTCCAGCATGCGCTGATCGCGGATTTCAATTTGTGTGGACAGGCTTTTGAGGTCCACATTGAACTCCAATTTCCCTGCGTCACTGAGTTGTCCCTTGACCTTTTTGAAACTCTGCACCTCGCTCACATTGACGTTTTTAGTGGTGACAAAGTGAAAGGCGGCTGTCTCAGGGTTGACCGACCAAGCGGCATGGCCCGGCAAAACCGCCAAAGCGAGCACTGAAGCAGCCCACAGGCGCCAATGGGCCAGGGTTGGACGCGTGGAAGTTGGATGTTTGATTGGCATGAATGTCTCCTGGGTTGGAAGCCAGGCATCATTGCCCAGCTTGGCTACACCCAGTTATTCGTTGATCGGGGTCGCAAAGTTACAAGCGGGTGGAAAAAAAGCACCTTGTCTGCCCCCCGCTGGAACACAAAGTGGGGCAGGCCCTGGGCCAAGGGTAAGCCCCAGTGTCTCAATGGTTATGTGCTGACATGATGAACGCTTACCATTTTCAGGAGTGATGTCATCATGATGCGCCGAAACTTTTCTCGTTCACTGGTTGCCCTGTGTTTGGGGCTGGGATGTGCCACTGTGGCGGTTGCCCAAAACTACCCATCGCGCCCCATCACCATGGTCGTTCCTTGGGGCGCCGGTGGCGGCACCGATGCCACGGCACGCATCGTCGCAGCGATGATGGAAAAAGAAATGGGGCAGCCGGTCAACGTGGTCAACCGCACCGGTGGCAATGGGGTGGTGGGCCACTCGGCGATTGCCTCGGCCCCCGCAGACGGCTACACCCTGGGCATGATCACGGTTGAAATATCCATGATGCACTGGGCGGGTTTGACCGACCTCAAGCCGACCAACTACACCCCCCTGGCTTTGATGAACATCGACCCCGCAGCGGTCACGGTGCGGGCCGACTCTCCATACAAAACCGTCAACGATTTGTTGGCCGCCATCAAGGCCAACCCGGGTAAATTCAAAGCCTCGGGCACCGGTCAAGGCGGCATATGGCATTTGGCTTTGGCGGGCATGCTGAAAGACCAAAAAATGGAAATCAGTGCCGCACCTTGGGTGCCTTCCAACGGTGCTGCACCCGCCATGAACGACTTGGCCGCGGGCGGCATTGAGTTTGTCACCTGCTCTTTGCCTGAGTCACGCGCATTGATCGACGCGGGCAAAGCCAGGCCCTTGACCATCATGGCCAACCAGCCCTCGGGCCTCTACCCGAATGTCCCCACCCTCAAAACCGCCACCGGCAGCAATTGGGCCATCGGTGCATGGCGCGGTATTGCCGGCCCCAAGGGCTTGCCCGCCGATGTCCAAGCCAAACTGGGTGCGGTGCTCAAGAAGATTTATGACAGCCCCGACTACCAAGGCTTCATGCAACAACGCGGTTTTGGGGTGGTGTATGCCGATGCCAAAGGCTTCGAGCAATTCATGGCCAAAGGCGACTCGGACATGGGCACGGTCATGAAGACTTTGGGCTTGGCCAAGTAAACCACCATGAAGTTCAACGATGTGGTCAGTGGCGGGGTGCTGTTGGCCCTGTCCCTGCTGATCTTGTTGACCGTCAAGGACTACCCCGACATCCCCGGGCAAAACATCGGGCCCGGTGCCTTTCCCGGTTTGTTGGCGGCCTTGCTGGCCTTGTGTGCGGTGCTGCTGATGGTCAAAGGCTTGCGAACACAGCGGCACATCCCTTGGTTGGTGTGGGGCGAGTGGATGAAATCCAGGTTTCACTTGCGTAACTTTTGCATCACCGTGGGTTGCTTGGTCTTTTACATCACCGCTTCGGACTTCTTGGGTTTTTTGATCAGCAGCACGGTGGTTTTGTCCACCATGTTCATCGCCTTGCGGGTTCGGTGGAGTTGGGTGCTGCCGATGTCACTCATCGTGACCTTGGTGGTGCACACCATTTTTTACAAAGCGCTGCGCGTCCCACTGTCATGGGGCGTCTTGATGCCCTTTCAGTGGTGAATCCCCCAGCCACCACATCGCCGCCATGACCTCCGCTGTGCTGCTCCAAGCCTTTTGGCTGGTTTTCGACCCGTATGTGTTGCTGGTCATCTTTTTCTCGGCCATGTTCGGGCTGTTCGTCGGTTGCATCCCTGGCCTGAGCGCGACCATGGCCACCGCCTTGCTGGTGCCCATCACCTTTTTCATGCCGCCGGTGCCGGCCATTGCCGCCATCGTCACGGCCACAGCGATGGCGATTTTTTCAGGCGACATCCCAGGCGCGCTGCTGCGCATCCCCGGTACGCCAGCGTCAGCGGCCTATACCGATGAGGCCTACCAAATGACCCTCAAGGGCCAGGCTGAAACAGCCCTGGGGGCCGGCCTGGTTTTCTCTGCCATTGGCGGCTTGTTTGGCACCTTGGTGATGATTTTGTTCTCGCCCGCTTTGGCCGAAATTGCGCTCAAGTTTTCTTCCTTCGAGTATTTTTGGTTGGTGGTTTTGGGCCTGGCGGGTGCGGTGTTCATTGGCAACGCCAGTGTGCTCAAAGCCTGCATCACCTTGTTGCTGGGCCTGTTGATCGCTTGCATTGGCTTGGAGAACCCCGCCGGCATGCCGCGCTTTACCTTTGGCATGAAAGAGCTGATGAGCGGCGTGGAGTTGATCCCCATGATGGTGGGCATGTTTGCCGTCTCTGAGTTGTTGCGCTACATCACCAACATGGACCCACCACACCTGATCGCTGCCGAAAAAATCGGCAATATTTTTTCGGGCATGTGGGGCTTGTTGAAAAAATACCCCTGGCCCTTGGTTCGGGGCAGCGCCTTGGGCACGGTGATTGGCATTCAACCCGGCTCTGGCGCCGACATGGCCTCCTGGTTGAGCTACGCCATGAGCAAGAAGTTTTCCAAAGAGCCCGAAAAGTTTGGCACCGGCCATGTGGAGGGCATTGTTGAATCGGGCGCGGCCAACAACTCGTCTTTGGCCGGCGCATGGATTCCGGCGATTGTGTTTGGCATCCCGGGCGACTCGATCACCGCCATCGCCATTGGTGTGCTGTATTTGAAAAACATGAACCCCGGGCCGATGATCTTCATCAACAACCCGGAGAACATTTACGCCATCTTTTTGGTCTTCATATTGGCCAACATCATCATGGTGCCTTTGGGTTGGTTGACCGTCAAAATCGCCACCAAAATCCTGCGCGTGAAACGCAATATCTTGATGCCCATCATTTTGATTTTTTGCATCGTGGGCTCGTTCTCCATCAACAACTCGGTCTGGGGCGTCACCCTGATTTTGTTTTTTGGTTTGGCCGCATTCCTCTTGGAAGAAAACGGCTTCCCTGTCGCACCCGCCATCTTGGGGGTGGTGTTGGGCACCATGATGGAGGAGAACTTCATCACCTCCATGATCAAGTCCGATGGTGACCCTTTGGTTTTCTTCACCCGCCCCATCGCCATGTGGCTGGCCATCGGTACCTTTGTGATTTTGCTGTGGCCGGTGTTCACTTGGGCTTATCAACGCATCACCCAAACACGCGCTGTGTGAGCCTCCTTCGCTAAAAATACGTTCGTTTGGGTAGCTGTATTCATGGGGTTATGCAGGCTTTAGAATGCGGTATTACGTTGTCATACGAACGCTTATCCTTAGATTTTGCCGCTGAAAGGATTGAAATGAGCACCCTGACTGTGCGATTGACCGAGCGTGAAGAGCGCGATTTGCAATTGGCTTGCGAGCAAACAGGCAAAAGCAAAAGCGAAGTGGTGCGCGAACTGCTCGCCGACTCCTTGCGGACTTATAGGCTGCGCCAGGCTCTGCAAGCGTCGCAGGCCGAACTGGGTGTCGCTGCGCGGCAAGCCGGATGGTTGACTGAAGATGACATCTTGTCGGATGCTTTGTGAAGGTTTTTTTGGACACCAACGTGTGGCTTTCCGCCACGGTGTTCTCCGGTTTGTGCGAAGCGATTTTGATGGAATGCCACCAGCGCGAATGGCTCCTGACCACCCCTTTGGTGCAACAAGAGGCGCATGCGGTGTTGGTGCGCAAATTCCCACATATTCCCCAAGCCTTGGCGCTGTTTGACAGCATTTGGTGTGTGGCCGCCATCACGCCAGATGTGGCTGAACCCGCCGATGACCCGGATGCACGGTTGGTGCAAGCGGCTCAGGCTGCAGGGGCACGCGTTTTTATCACCGGTGACCGGCGCGTACTGGGATGGAGCCGACAAGGTGACATGCAGCTGCTCAGCCCACGAGATGCTTGGACGCAGCTTTTTGCGCAAAACGGCACCATTTAAGGCCTTGTCATGCGCGTCATGGTGATGGTTCAAGGTCCCAAGCTTCGCGCAATGGCGCACGATGCAGCGCCCTACGGAACCACTCCCCTCAATCCGCCTTAGCCCCCGCCTGAAACCATCGCCCAATGGTGGCGCGTTCTGCTTCGGTGATGCCCGTGGAGTTGTTCATGGGCATTTGGCGGGTGACGACCACTTGTTGGTAGACGTTTTGCGCGTGTTGGCGCAGGGTGTCTGCGCTGTCCAAGCGGATGTTTTTCATTTGCACTTGCTCCCCATGGCAAGACACACAGTGCTGGGCAACGATGGTTTGCACTTGGGCCAAAGTGGCCACGGCGGGGGCGGCGCTGGGGGCTGGTGCGGGTGCTGGGCGCAGCCACACCACCACAGCGATGATGATGGCCACACCCACCGCGGCAAACGGCCAGGGGTTGGCTGCACGCTGGTGGTTCCAAGCGTGGCGCTGCACAAAAAACTGGCGAATCAAAGCACCCGCCAGCATCATCAGCAACAAGATGAGCCAGTGCTTTTCGTGGGTGTACAAAAAGCTGTAGTGGTTGGACAGCATGGCAAACAGCACCGGCAAGGTGAAGTAGGTGTTGTGCACGCTGCGCTGCTTGCCGCGTTTGCCGTGGATGGCCATCTCCATCGGGTCATAGGTCTTGCCCGAGGTCATGGCGGCCACCACTTTGCGCTGGCCGGGAATGATCCAGAAAAACACATTCGCGCTCATGG
>CAXNFO010000179.1:0-5042 GCA_964201395.1 Limnohabitans sp. | reverse complement strand
CATGCACAAAGTCGCCGTGCCAAACCTGGGCATAGCGGTCAAACAAGCGCTGGTACATGCCCGAAATTTCACCATCGCGGCCTTTGAAATGCAGGCCGTGGGTGGGGATGTGGAACTGTGCATCGGGCACAAACAAGGCCAAGGTGTCGGCCAGGTGTTTGCGATCGACGGCATCGAAGTAGGCTTCGATCAGATCGGTCATTTGTTGGGGTGTCATGGGTTTCCTTGTGGGTTTTGCATCACCTGGCTTTGGGCCGCCGAGAGCATGGCGTGCAGCATGTCCATGCGCGGGTGCATGGGCGGCGGGTAAGCGCGCGCACTGTGGCTCAGGCCCAAGCCCAACAAGCCCAAGGCGGTTTGGTAGCTCAAGGGGCCGGGGTTGATGATGGGCACCGGCAAACGCGGTTGCAAATACGCATGGGCCTGGTGCATGGTGGTCGAGCCCAAAATCAGCACCTGGGCCCCGTCTTCGTCGATCGCACGCAGGGCTGCTTGCTCCAGCAAGGGAAACACCAACTCCTCTTTGCCACCCAGCAAGCCTAGGTTGTCGGCCGGCATTTCAATCGCCCGCACCGAAGCGCATTGGCGGTGCAAACCGAGTTCGTCCAAGGCTTTTTTGTACAAGGGCTTCCAGCGGCTGGCCATGGTGATGATGGAGAAGTTCTCGCCCAGCATCATGGCGCTGAGCATCGACACCTTGCCCGGCCCGACCACGGGGATGCGCAGCACCGAGCGCAGGGCCGCAACACCCGAGTCGCTCATGGTGTCGATGCACACGGCATCAAAGCCCTCTTGCTCGGCGCGGCAGCCGGCTTCAAAAATCGACACATCGGCCAACACAAAATCATGGTGGCTGGCGTAATTGACCGGCCCCGCTTTGACCGAGCGGTATTCAAAGTGCACGCCAGGGGGCAGGGACAAGCTGTCCAACTGCTGGCGGCGCAGTTGGCGGTTGTCCTCGGACATGGCAAAGGGAACGATGACCAATATTTTTTTCATGCAAACGACCTGGCTTCAGGGTGGAGGGATTGTCGATCGTTCATTTTCACCCATGGCTTGGCCACCCTCGGTGGCTGTACATTTGCACCCCATCGATTGACCCACCGCATTGCACACCATGACGCAGTTTGACGACGCCATCGCCCACGCCCAAGCCCACGAGGTGGCGTGGACCCGCGACCCCCATGCAGAGCCGCTGCGTTATGGCGTGCACCACGACGACCCGCCGCCATGGAACCGCCTGCATGGCCCGGTGCACGCGCGCGGACCGGTATCAGGGCAAGTTTGGATCGGTGGTGAACTGCGCCAATCCTGGGGTGAGCCTGAGCGCGCCGACCAAACCTTCAGCGTGGCCAAAACCTATTTGGCCCTGCTCGCTGGCGTGGCCCACGGACGAGGCTTGCTGCCCGACGCCGATGAGCCGGTGGTGCGCCGCTTGCCCGGCATTGGCTTTGACAGCGACCACAACCGTTCCATCACCTGGGCCCATTTGCTCAGCCAAACCAGCGAATGGGAAGGCTCTTGTTTTGGCATTCCCGACCAAGTGGACCGCTACCGCAAACTGGTGCTCGACCCCAAGCCGGTGCAAGGCCAAAAGGGCGACGCCCGTCCTTTGCGAACCCCGGGCACCTACTGGGAATACAACGACGTGCGCATCAACCAGTTGTCGCTGGCCTTGCTGCATTTGTTCGGCCAAGCCCTGCCCCAGGTGTTTGAGCAAAGCATTCTTCACCCCATCAGGGGAGGCCAAGGCTTTCGCTGGGAGGGCTATGAACAGTCGTGGGTGGATTTGCCCGCCATCAATGGCAAAGGCCCTCAGCGCGTGGCCTCGGTGCCCGGCGGCAGCCATTGGGGCGGTGGGGTGTGCATCAGCACCACGGACCAAGCGCGCGTTGCCCAATTGGTGCTGAACCAAGGCCAATGGCTCGTCGGTGGTCAACAGCGCGCCTTGGTGCCCTCGGCTTGGATTGAGCGCATGCGCCAACCCCAAGCCCTGGCCCCGTTTTACGGTTGGCTCAATTGGCTCAACCCCCAAGGCAAGGCGTTTCCGGGTGCCAGCGAGGGCAGCCAATTCATGTTCGGTGCGGGCGGCAACTATGTATGGATCGAGCCCGCCCACCAAGCGGTGGTGGTGGTGCGCTGGATCGACCCGGCCCATTTCCCAGGCTTTGTCAGCCGCATGGCGCGTGCCCTGGCCGACTTCAGCGGTGGGCGTTGAAGGCTTCGTTGGTGCTGAGGTAAATGCGGCTGGCCAAGCGTTGACCCAAATCGGTCTGACCCAAGCGGTCCATCACCGGGCCCTTGACCTCGGCCATGCTCAAGATCACCCCTTTGAGGGCCAAGCTGCGCTCCAACTCGTCCAGCATGATCAAAGCGGTGGTGTCGATGCGGTTGACGGCTGACAAGATCAACAACAGGCTGCGGGTGTCGCTGTGTTTGGTCAACAAATCGGCGACCTTTTCCTCCAAGGCGGCGGCATTGGCAAAAAACAAACTTTCATCGACCCGCAAGGCGATCAACCCAGGCAAGGTTTGCACCTGGTGGCGCTCGATGTTGCGAAAGTGCTCGGTGCCGGCGATGCGCCCCACCACCGCCATGTGCGGCCGGCTGCTGCGCCACACCAGCACCGCCAGTGACAAGACCACGCCCAAACCAATGCCCAACTCCACCCCCACCACCAGCACACCCGCAAAGGTGGCCAGCCAACTCCAAGCATCTGCCTGGTCGTAGCGCCAAGCTTGGCGCAGGGTTTGCGCATCGAACAAGGTCAACACCGAGACCAAAATGGACGCCGACAAGACTGCCACGGGCAAGACCTCAAAGGCCTGCGAAAAGCCCAGCATCACCCCCGCCATCAACAAGGCCGCCACCACGCTGGCCATGGGTGTTTGGGCCCCGGCAGAGGCATTGATCACGGTGCGAGAAAAGCCCCCTGCCACGCTGTAGCCCCCGGTGAAACCACTGAACACATTGGCCACGCCCAGGCCCAACAACTCGCGGTTCGGTGCCAATCGCTGTTGGCGCTGCAGGGCATAGGCTTGCGCCAGCGAAACGCTTTCCACGAAACCGATCAAGGCAATGAGCAAAGCAGGCAAACACAAGGACAACCATTGCGCGCTGTCCAAAGACACCGCTTGCCATTGCGGCAAGCCCGGCTCAATGGGGCCCACCACCGCCACACCCAGCGATGGCGCACCACCGGTGGCAAGCACGATGAGGGTGGCGACCAAAACCACCACCAAAGGGGCCATGCGCGCCATCCAAGCACCCACCACCGGCGCGCCGAACCAGTGCCCCCACAGGCGCGCCAAGTGCGCACGCGCCCACCACAACACCAACACAGCACCCAGGCCCAAGGCGGCGGTGGGCACATGGATGTGCTGCACTTGTTGCCACACCCCCAAAAGGGTTTGAGCCACCCCTCGACCATCAACCGTGATGCCCAAGATGCCTGGCAACTGGCCGATGGCGATCAAGATGGCCACGCCCGACACAAAACCACTGATCACCGGTTGGCTCAAAAAATATGCCAAAAAACCCAAGCGCAGCACGCCTGCCAGGGTGAGCATGAGCCCTGACAACAAGGCCAAGCCCATGGCCAAAGCCACGTATTCGGGCGAAGCCGCCACCGCCAATGGCAACAAGGCACTGGCGGTCATCAACGAGGTGACGGCCACGGGTCCGACCGCCAACACCTGACTGCTGCCCAAAAAAGCATAGGCCAAGACCGGCCAGACGCTGGCATACAAACCCATGGTGGGTGGCAGCCCTGCCAACATGGCGTAGGCCAGGCTTTGGGGGATGACCAGCACCGTCACCACCGCTCCGGCCACCGCATCGCCCGCCCAGTGGCGCCGCTGATCAGCCCGCCACCAGGTCGGCCCGCGCAGCCAGTGCATCAAACACTCAGTCCAGGGTTTGGCAATCGGGTCATTCGAAGGCGCGGGCCATGTCGCGCAACTGGGTGGAGCGCGCGCCGGAGCGGCAAAACGCCAACACCGGGCCCGGTTGCTGGCCCAACCACTGGGCAAAGGAGCGCGCTTGATCGGCGGTGATCATGCCCGCCACCACGGGCAAATAGGCATAAGTGAGTCCCGCCGCCTGGGCCGCTTGGGCCATTTGGGCGCTGGTGGGTTGGTCGGGTCCGCCCTCGCCGTCGGGGCGGTTGTTGATCACGCTTTGAAAGCCCATGGCGGCCACACTGGCCAGGTCTTCGGGCATCAATTGGCCAATGGTGGCGAATGTTTCGCTGTGCTGGGTGACGGGCAATGACATGGAATTCCTTGTGAGTGGCGATGGCAACAGGCTGGCAATTTAACCCATGTTGGGTCAGTCAAAGGCCTGGGTGGATTGGGCGCGTTCGCGCAACACGAATTTCTGAATTTTGCCAGTCGAGGTTTTGGGAATGGCCTCAAAGCGCACCTCGCGGGGTACTTTATAGGCCGCGAGCAAACCGCGGCAATGGGCCACCAAGTCTTCGGCCTTGACCTCGGCGCCAGCCTTGAGCTCGACAAAGGCCAACGGCGTCTCACCCCATTTGGCGTCGGGCTTGGCCACCACCGCACAGGCCATCACGGCCGGGTGTCGGTACAAGGCGTCTTCCACCTCCAAGGAGCTGATGTTCTCGCCGCCCGAGATGATGATGTCTTTGCTGCGGTCACGGATCTTCACATAGCGGTCCGGCTCCATCACCGCCAAGTCGCCGGTGTGAAACCAACCGCTTTCAAACGCCTTTTCGGTGGCGCTGGGGTTTTTCAAGTATCCCTTCATCACGATGTTGCCGCGAAACATGATCTCGCCCATGGTCTGGCCGTCGGCGGGCACTTCTTGCATGTTTTGAGGGTCCATCACGGTCATGCCTTCTTGCAAGGGGTAGCGCATGCCCTGGCGGCCGTTGAGCCGGGTTTGCTCAGACAGGCTTTCTTGCGCCCAGGCCTGGCGCTGCACGGCCACCGCCGCGGGGCCGTAGACCTCGGTGAGGCCGTACACATGGGTGATGGCAAAGCCGATTTTGGCCATGCCCTCGATCATGGCCGCTGGCG
>CAXNFO010000178.1:0-5079 GCA_964201395.1 Limnohabitans sp. | reverse complement strand
AGAAGGTGGGAGACCGACATGTCCTCTTGCTTGAGCAGGCGGGCCACGGGGCCGAGGTCAAGATGCAGCAAGGTGGTTTCTTGGTCGCCACGGGCCAAGGTCACATGGCCTTGGCGGCAATACACCGAGCGACGCCCTTGGCGGCGGTGGGCCGCGAGCACCGGGCTGTCGGGGTTGAGCCCGTACATCATCACTTCGCCATCGCACAAGTCTTCCAGTTCGGCCACGGCATTCACATCGGCGTTGAGCACGGCCACACCATCGCGCAGCACCACATCCACCTGGGTGCGCACCACTTGGCGCATGTTGTCGGCGCTGAGCACATCCAGGTCTTGCAAGCCGTCGATGCTTGGCATGTCGGTCACCAATCCCACATGGCAGCGGTCGTAGGGCAGACCTTCGAGCAACATGTGGCGGGGGGAGGTTTCAAACACCGCCGCGTCAATGCTGCGGTTGATCAGCAGCCGCTCGCCCATGTCATGGCCACGCGCATCTTGTTTGTCCACATGGCGCTGGTCCATGAAAACCCCCAAGCTGCAAGCCATGCCAACCCGGCTGCCCGACAGGTGCAGCAGCCAAGCCACCAATTGGGCCAGGCCGGCGGTGTGGCGTTGTCCCACGATGCCCACGATGGGGATGCGGCCATTGTCTTTGGGCGGGAACAAATGGTTGGCAATGGCTTGGCCCACCGGACGGGCTTGGCCACTGGCGGGTTTCAGGTGCATGAGCAAGCTGGGTCCAGCGTTGACCTCGACGATGGCTGCGCCTTGCTCGTGCAAGGGGCGTGAAATGTCTTGTGCCACCAAGTCAATGCCGGCGATGTCCAGGCCAATCACGCGGGCCGCCAGGGTGGCCATCTCGGCCACTTCGGGATGAACCATGTCGGTCACATCGTTGCTCATATTGCCATTGCGTTGAACAATCACGCGCCGACCCAGGGCTGGAACGCTGTCGGCGGTCAGGCCCTGGCGTTGCAGCTCTAGCACCGCATGCGGTTGCTCATCCAGGCGAATGGTGTCCAGGGGAAAGTGTTCTTCTTCGCCACGGCGGGGGTCGGTATTGAGCTGCTGCTCAATGAGTTGCTGCACAGTGGTCACGCCGTCACCAGTGATGCAGGCCAGCTCGCCTCGTGCTGCGGCCACCACCTGGTCGCCAACCACCAATAAGCGGTGCTCTTCACCCTGTATGTAGCGCTCGACCATCACTTGACTGCCTTCCGCTTCGGCGACGCGCCAAGCAGCTTCGATTTCTGGTTGGGTGTGCAGGTCCAGTGCGACACCACGCCCGTGGTTGCCGTCGCTGGGCTTGACGACCACGGGCAAGCCCATGTCTTGGGCCACTTCCCAGGCGTGCTCAGGGCTGTCAACGATGTGGCCTTCGGGGATGGGCACGCCACACTGGGCCAGCAGGCGTTTGGTCAAGTCCTTGTCCCGCGAAATGCTCTCGGCCACAGCACTGGTGCGGTCGGTCTCAGCCGTCCAAATGCGTCTTTGGCGCGAACCATGGCCCAATTGCACCAAGTTGCCCTCGGTCAGGCGAATGGATGGGATGCCCCGTTGGGCCGCGGCATCGACAATGCTCGCTGTGCTTGGGCCCAGACACAGCCGATCGGCCATGGCTTTGAGTTGCTTGACGGTGGCGTCCACATCAAAGGGCGTGTCGTTGATGGCCGCCATCACCAAATCGCGCGCGGCGAACAAACTGGCATGGGCCACATCGTATTGGCGTGAACGCACCACCACTTTGTAGATGCCGCGTTGGTGGGTTTCGCGGGCTTTGCCAAAACCGACTTCCAGCCCCGCCATGGTTTGCAACTCGATGGCCACGTGTTCCATGATGTGGGCGGCCCAAGTGCCGTTGAGCAGGCGTTGAAAAAAACCACCGCGCACACCCACGCTGCAGCGGTGCTCGATCATGCCGGGCAACCAGGCTTGCAAGCGGTCATTGAAACCGGGCAAGGTGTTGGACGGGTGGTCTTCCAAAGGACCGATGTCGACCCATATTTCGACCGCCGCACGGTAGGTCCACACATTGGGGCCGCGCAGGTGACGAGTGCTCAGGATTTGGATGTCTGGATACGGCATGAATACTTTGTGATCAATGGTCAATCGTGGGGTCCAGACGGGGTGCGCAGAGGGTGGGCCGTTAGAATGGCGAACGGTGCAAATGGCTTGAAAAGCCAGTTGTCTTTTTGGCACAGATGGTCAATGCTTTAGGTGTCATTGCCATTGTTTTGTGAATCATGAAGTCCTCTTTAGAAAACCTGACAGTTGCACCGCCAGAACGATTGGCAGATCTGGAATATCTGCCAATGACAGGGCATGGGGTTGAAAACGCATGGGCCCGCCTGGAAGTTGACCTGAGCGCGCAATTGTTTTTTCAGCGCCAAAGCCTGGTTTTGTCGGCTGAGGGCCTGAGCCTGTATGAGGCTGGCGTTTCACCCGCGAAGCGCTTGGCACAGTGGCCGCTGCAAGCTGGCCTGCGCTTGCAGCACAGCGATCATGCTGGCGCGGGCAGTTTGGAACTTTTTGATGCCCAAGGCCGGCTGGCGCAGTGGCGCTTCACCCTGGCCCACAACCCTGACGCTGAGCGCTTGCTGGCCTTGTTTGAGCAGGCCATGGCACCCCTCCGGGGTATGGATAAGCCTTTGGACCCACCCAGCGTGTCCGAGGAGGCCGATAGCCCCCCCATGGACGAGGTGGGGGAAGTGTTCGACACCCCCCCTTCCACCTTGGGTCTGTTGCGTTTGTGGCGCTTTGCCAAACCCTACCAAGGGCATTTGTTGCTGGGCTTTTTGCTGACCCTGGCCGCCACCGGGGCGAGCATGGTGCCACCCTACCTGACCATGCCTTTGATGGACGAGGTCTTGGTGCCGTTTCAAAACGGTAAGGAGATTGAGCCCGGCATCGTGCCTTTGTACATGGCTGGCTTGCTGGGTGCCGCCTTGTTGGCCTGGGCCTTGGGTTGGGCCAAAAATTACGTGCTGGGTTTGGTGTCAGAGCGCATCGGTGCAGATTTGCGCACCACCGCTTATGAGCACTTGATGAAGTTGTCGCTCGAGTATTTTGGCGGTCGGCGCACGGGCGATTTGCTCAACCGCGTGGGCAGCGAAACCGACAACCTGTGCTTGTTTTTATCGGTGCATTTGCTGGAATTTGCCACCGATGTGCTGATGATTGTGATGACGGCGGTCATTCTCTTTTCCATCGACCCGATGTTGGCGTGGGTCACCCTGGTGCCTTTGCCTTTCATTGTGTGGTTGATCCATGTGGTGCGTGATAAATTGCGCACCGGTTTTGAAAAAGTCGGTCGTGTGTGGTCCGAGTTGACCAATGTGCTGGCCGACACCATTCCCGGCATCCGGGTGGTCAAGGCCTTTGCCCAAGAGCAGCGCGAGGCCGAGCGCTTTCGCGAAGCCAACCGCCAAAACCTGCTGGTCAACGACCGCATCAATTTTGTTTGGGCCTTGTTTTCCCCCACGGTGACCTTGCTCACCGAAATTGGTTTGCTGGTGGTGTGGGCGTTTGGCATTTACCTGGTGGCGCAGCACCAAGTGACCCTGGGCGTGTTGACCGCATTTTTGGCCTATATCGGGCGCTTTTACACCCGGCTGGATTCAATGAGCCGCATCGTGGCCCATGTGCAGCGCGCAGCGGCCGGGGCCAAGCGGATTTTTGAAATTCTTGACCACGTTTCCAGCGTGCCCGAGGCGGCCCACCCGAAATCCATGCCCGTGGTCAAGGGTCAAATTGACATCGACAACATCAATTTTCGCTACGGCAACCGCGCGGTGGTGCGCGGCTTGAGCCTGAATATTGCCCCGGGTGAAATGATTGGGCTGGTGGGTCAAAGCGGTTCGGGCAAAACCACCTTGGTCAATTTGCTGTGCCGTTTTTATGACGTCAGCGATGGGGCGATCCGCATCGACGGCGTGGACATCCGCGAGCTGCGGTTGACCGATTACCGCCGCCACATCGGCCTGGTGTTGCAAGAGCCTTTTCTGTTTTTTGGCACCATCGCCGACAACATCACCTATGGTCTGCCCCAGGCCAGCCGCGAGGAGATCGTGGCCGCCGCCCGCGCCGCGCATGCGCATGAATTCATCATGCGTTTGCCGCAGGGCTACGATTCTTTGGTGGGCGAGCGCGGCCAAGGTTTGTCTGGCGGCGAGCGCCAGCGCATCTCGATTGCCCGTGCCCTGTTGATCGATCCGCGCATTTTGATTTTGGACGAAGCCACCTCTTCAGTGGACAGCGAGACCGAACAAGAAATTCAGCGCGCCTTGGACAACTTGGTGCGCGGGCGCACCACCATTGCCATTGCCCACCGGCTGTCCACCTTGCAGCAAGCCGATCGCTTGGTGGTGCTTGAGCGCGGCCGCTTGGTCGAGCAAGGCTCGCACGCTGATTTGATGCAACGCCAAGGTGCTTACTACCGTTTGTACGAGGCCCAGGCGCGTCAGCACGAAGCCGACCGCGTGGCCATGGCGGCTTCATTGGCCCCGCAGGAGATGCGATGAACATCCAAGCTTCCCCGAATGCCGATGCCGCACTCGCCTTGACCCAAGCCGAACAAGCCCCGCGCGTGCCGTTCGTGCTGCGGCGTGACCCTTTTGGGGTGTGGGTGGTGCAACTCACCGATGGGACCGTTCACGAACAGGTGGTGGTGGTGCGGGCTTTCCCCATTTCGCACCCCCAATCGGGGTTTTCCATCCTCAACCGCCAAGGCCATGAATTAGTCTGGGTCGATGACCTCCAAGCCTTGGCGTTGCATGAGCAAGAGACCTTGTTGCAAGCCGTGGCCGAGCGGGAGTTCATGCCCGAAATTGAACGCTTGGACAAGGTCAGCGGCTTCATCGCGCCCTGCACCTGGCATGTGCAAACCAATCGCGGTCCGACCCAGTTTTTGCTCAAGGGCGAAGAGGACATCCGCCGCATGAGTGGCCAAACCTGGTTGGTCGCCGATGGCCACGGTGTGCAGTACCTGATCCGCGATTTGTCGCGCCTGGATCGCCATTCGCGCAAATTACTCGACCGCTTCTTTTGATGGTTGAGCGACCAGGTGTCTGGCGTATATGCC
>CAXNFO010000177.1:0-5091 GCA_964201395.1 Limnohabitans sp. | reverse complement strand
GCATTTGGCATGCGCCTGCGGCTTGCCTTTGGGTTTGCTGGCTTTGAAGGCTTGGCGCACGGGCTCCAAACTGTCGCGCACTTGGCGCGCAGCGGCATGGTCGCCGGCAAAGGCCAAGCGGGTGTATTCGTTCATGCGCTGGTCGTTTTTGGTTTGCAGCAAAAACGGCGGGGTGGAACACAAATACAGCTTCCAGTTCAATTCAATGATGTTGTCCAACCACTCTTCTTCAGAAGGGTTGCTGACATGGATTTTGTGGCCCGCCAATTCGGTCAAGCGGATGTAATCGGGCCGGTCCGTGCTGTATTTGATGGCCACCACATTGGGCAAATCGGCGATGCGGTTGCACAACTCAGGCGACATGGTGTAACCGCAATCGGGGTGGTTCCACATGGCCATGCCCAAATTGACTTTCTCCGACAAATAGCGGTAGTACTCATAAATGGTTTCATCGGTATCGGCACCAAAATGCAGCACTGGGCTGTGCACGATGATGTAGTCAGCGCCGATGTCTTGTGAGTGTTGGGCCAATTCCAAAACGGTATCGAGCTGGGTGTCAGAGCAGGAGGTGATGATGCCGCAGGGGCCCACACCGCCCCGGTTGCCCGCCAAGCGGGCTTCATCCACGGCAATTTCCATGAGCTTTTTGCGGTCGTGCATCGACATGGAAAAAAACTCGGCTTGTTTGCCCGCGATGAACAAACCGCCCAACTGCAAGTCGCGAATCCAATGGCGCAGGTTGTCGCGGTAAGCAGCTTCGTCGAGTTGGCCTTGGGCATCAAACGGCGTCAGATTGGCTGCCCACACACCGACCAGGTGTTCGCGGGCATGCTCTTTGGCTTCAGATTTTTGGTATTTCAAGTCTGGTCTCCTGAGGTCTTGGCTTGCAAGGCAAGCCACAGTTGTTCAGCGCGCAAAGGCAGTTGCAAATCCACCTCGCCCAGGGGCGACAAAGCGTCCCGTGCAGCGTTCATGATAGCGGCTGGCACACCAATGCAGCCGGCCTCACCCACCCCCTTGGCACCCAGTGGGTTCAAGGGGCTGGGGGTGTGCAATGAATGCAGCTCAATGGGGGGCATGTCATCGGCCCTTGGCACGGCATAGTCCATCAAAGAGCCGGTGAGCAATTGGCCTTCGCTGTCGTAGACCATTTGCTCCATCAAGGCCTGGCCAATGCCCTGGGCGGCGCCACCGATGAGTTGATCGCGCACCAAGTCGGGTTGCAAACTCAGGCCCGCGTCATCCACCCACAACAAGCGCTCGATGCGCGCTTGGCCCGTGGCCGCGTCCACCGACATGCGCACCAGGACACAACCGCTGGCCCAGGCCTCTTGGCTTTCAAACCGGGCTTCTGCGGTCAATGGCAAGGGCTGTCCATGTGCGCGCTGATCCCGCAAGGTTTGGCACGCTTGCAGCACCGCGCTGCCGCCAATCGCCGTGCTGCGGCTGGCCAAGGCACCGGTGCCGGGTGGGCACAGATCGGTGTCGCCCATCAGCACCTGCACCTGCGCGAAGGGCACACCCAGGGTGCTGGCAGCGATATGTCCAAAGGTGGTGGCATGGCCTTGGCCTTGGTCGGGGCTGCCGCTGGCCACGCTGACCTGCCCATCGGCATGCCAGGTGACGCGGGCCGACTCCCAGCCCTGGCCACAAGGCTCCACATACAGGGCCACGCCCAGCCCCACCCACTCGCCTTGGGCGCGGCGTTGGCGTTGCCGTTCGCGCTCCTGGTCGTAACCAAAGCGCTCGCAAGCCAAGCGCAGCAATTGCGGGAAATCACCCGAATCCAGGGTTTCGCCAGTCGGTGTGCGGTAAGGCATGGCGCTGGCATCGATCAGATTGCGCAGTCGCAATTGCACCGGGTCCAGCCCCGCTAGACGCGCGGCTTGGTCGATCAAGGTTTCCATCAACAGGGCGGCCTCGGGTCGACCCGCGCCCCGGTAAATGCCCACCGGTGCGGTGTGCGAGCGGCGCGACTGGCCCGTGATGTCACAGCGGTCCACCCGGTAAGGCCCGGGCAGGATGCGCGCGGCATTGCGCATGGGCACCAAGGCCGAATAGGGCAACCACGCGCCCAGGGTGTAGTGCAGTTGCGCCTGCAATGACAAAAAGTGTCCTTGTGCATCCACCGCCAATTGGCCTTGCAAGCGGGCGGCGCGGCCGTGTTGGCCCGACAAAAACTCTTCCGATCGGCTGGCCTTCCACTGCACCGTGGTGCGCCAGCGATGGGCTGCCAAGGCCACCAAAATGTCCTCGGGTGAAATAGACGCTTTGGACCCAAAGGCACCACCCACATGGGGTGAAATCAGGTGCACTTGGGGCAACGCCAGCCCCAAGGCCCGGGCGATGTCGGCCTGGGCGCGCGCTGGCGATTGGCTGCCCAACCAAATTTGCAAGCGCTCTTCCTGCGCATGCCACTGGGCCACACAAGCGCGTGGCTCCATGGCCATGGCCAACAAACGCGGCACAGTCAAATCCGCACGGGCCACCACAGCCACCTGTCCCTGCGCTTGTCCATGGGTGTGCGCCACTTGGTGCACCACACTGGCGCCAGGGTCATCAGCCACCCCCGCCGGCAAAGCCTCGAGCGACACCTGCACCAACAAGGCGGCCTCTTGCGCGGTGGCAGCGTCTTGCGCCAGCACCATGGCCACGGTTTGCCCCACATGTTCGACCCAGGGCCCGGCCAACAAGGGCATGGGCATGTCTTGCAAGGGCGGCCACAGCGGATTCACACCCGGGGTGACAACGCCAGTGACATCGCTGGCTTGCCACACGGCCACCACGCCCGGCAGCTCGAGTGCCGCGCTGGCATCCACTTCCAACACCTGTGCATGCGCATGGTCGCTGCGCACAAAGGCCACATGCAAGGCCTGGACCGGTGCGGCGTCTTGCACATAAAACCCCAAACCGCGGATCAGTGTTTCGTCGTCACGCATCTGTGTGGCCATTGATCAAGCGAAGGGGTTTGGTTTGAAAAGACATCAAGGCGCCACCGGGCGCTGCAGGAAAGCGCGCATCGCTTGCAATGACAACTGGGGTTGCTCTTCATGCGGCAAATGGCCCACCCGGGGCAGGACCACGCGCTGGGCATGGGGGATGGCGCGCTGATAGTCCAAGGCATTGGCCACCGGAATCATTGCGTCTTGTTCACCCCACAGCAACAGGGTGGGCATATGCAAGCGCTCCAGCCACGGCAAAGGGTCGCGGTTGCGGGTTTGCGCCATGCGTGCCAACACCGCTGAGCGCACCCCGGGTGCGAGCAACATGTCTTGATAGCGCCGCGCGGTGGCATCGTCCAAGCGGCTGGGATCGGCATACGCGGATGCCACACCTTTGTTGATCAGCCAGCGCGGCAAGGCATAGCGCGCCACGCCCATCCAAGCGGGCACGTCGTAGGTCTTGTCACTTTTGGCTTGCGGGTCGGGGAAGCCATCCGGCGCGATCAAGACCAACTTGTCCACCCGCTGCGGGTGCGCGGCAGCAAAGTGCCAAGCCAAGCGCCCGCCCATGGAGTGGCCCACCACGGTCATGGATGGCAAGCCCAATTGATCCACCACGGCCAGCAAGCGCTGCACATCGGCCTCGTCGCTGTAATCGGCGGGTTCGGCCGGGCCGGTCAAGCCAAAACCGGCGATGTCCAAACGCACCACCCGGTGGTCGGTGGCCAGGCCATCAGCCCAGACGTCCCAGGTTTGCAAGCTCGAACCAAAGCCATGCAACAACAGCACCACGGGGGCTTGTGCAGGGCCTTCGATTTGCACATGGGTGCGAAGACCGGGGGTGGCGATGAATTGGCTGCTGGGCCGGGTGTATTGGCGCTCCAGATCGGCGCGGTCCAGGTCGGGCGTCCACAGGCTCCACATAACCAACAGAACAAAGCCCAAGAACATGGCGGTTTTCAAGGCTGATGGGCGCAGGTCAGGCCTGGCGCCAATCGAGCACCATCTTCAGGCAGTTGGGATCGCCAAAAGCCACCTCGTAGGCCTGCTGGGCACGGCCGGGGGTTTCGAAGTGGGTGATCAAGCCCTCCAGGGGCAAGCTGCCATCGTGGAACATGGCCACCACCGCATCCAGGTCGTGCTTTTTCCATTGTGCGGCCACGCGGATACTGGCCTCGCGCATGAAGGCCATGGCGTAAGAGAACGACAAATCTTGTTTGTAAAAACCCGCCAACACCACCTCGCCGCCGGGGGCCATTTTGGGAATCACGCGGTTCAAGATGCCCGAGTCACCGCTGACATCGCAAATGCAGCGGTAATCTTTGCGCGCATCGTCATCGGGGTGGATCACGCCATAGCCCATGGCGCCGCTTTGGCGCACAGCCTGGGTTTCCCACACCACCGGTGCCGGTTTGCCCGCGGCCACCACCATGCGGGCCAACAGTCGGCCCATGATGCCGTGACCAATGATGAGGTCGGGGTAGGCCCATGGCAGGCCTTCGCGGCCCACGGTGAACACATGGTGGGCGGTGGCGGCCAAGGCCAGCAACACGCCTTTGACGCCCAATGCGGCATCCAACTTGACGGCCCGCTCGTGCGGCACCACCAAGCGCGATCCCGAGCCGCCGAAAATATTTTGTACCCCTTGGAAGGCATAGGAGCCGGGCAAAAAAACCAGGTCGCCCAGCGACAAGCCCGTCACCTCGGCGCCCATCTGGTCCACGGTGCCCACGGTTTCGTAGCCCGGCACCAAGGGATAAGACAAACCGGGAAAAGGGGGCATGGTGCCGTCCCACAACAAGCGTTCGGTGCCGGTGCTGATGCCGCTGAACGACACCGCCACTTCCACATCGCGCGGGCCCATGGGGGCCAGTTCCAAGGTTCGCACCGCGATGGACTGGGGGGCTTCAAAAACAATGGCTTGGGCTTTCATGGGCCGCATTTTGACGCAAATCAGGAGCGCTTTTGTGGCCCGAGGTTCAGCGCAATGCCGCTTGAACAGAGCGGGTGGCCACGTCTTCCAACCACCCCAGATCGACATCGGCATGGGCTTCACACAAGAACCACGGTTCGCGCGAGTCGGGTTCGAGCATCACCCCGTTGCCGATCATTTCCCAGGCAAAGCGGCGATACAAGTCGCTGTTGGTCT
>CAXNFO010000176.1:0-5104 GCA_964201395.1 Limnohabitans sp. | reverse complement strand
TAATACATGACCTGGTCTTTGTCGACCGGTGTGTACAGCTGGCCATCGGGGTTGTAAATACCAATTTGTCGAAACAAACCTTCCATGCCAAAAGTACGCGCCTCGTCCACCAAAATCGGCACCACGCGGGGGCCCAAGGCTTGGTCACGCAACAACTGCGTGAGAAAGCGCACATAGGCTTGCGTGGTGGAAATTTCGCGCCCTTCAGCCGTGGGGTCGGTGATGGCCTTGAAGGTTTCTATCGAGGGCACGGTGAAATGTTCATCGGCCTTGGTGCGGCGGTGCGGCAAATAGCCGCCCAAGGCTTGACGCCGCTCGTGCAAGTAACGCATCTCGGGCGTGTCGTCTGCGGGCTTGTAAAACGGCAGTTTGGACAACTCGCTGTCAGGGATGGGAATGTTGAAGCGGTCGCGGAAGATTTTGATGTCTTCGTCGGTCAGCTTCTTGGTTTGGTGCACCGTGTTTTTGCCCTCGCCCGAGGAGCCCATGCCAAAACCTTTGACGGTTTTGATCAACAGCACCGTGGGTTGGTCTTTGTGCTTGACCGCTGCGGCATAAGCGGCATAGACCTTTTGCGGGTCGTGGCCGCCACGGCGCAAGTTCCAAATGTCGTCGTCGCTCAACTTGGCCACCATCTCCAAGGTGCGCGGGTCGCGGCCAAAGAAATGCTTGCGCACAAAAGCGCCATCGTTGGCTTTGAAGGCCTGGTAGTCGCCGTCCACGGTTTCCATCATGATGCGGCGCAGGGCGCCGTCTTTGTCGCGGGCGATGAGCGGGTCCCAATTGCTGCCCCAAATGAGTTTGATCACGTTCCAACCCGAGCCCCGGAATTCACTCTCCAATTCTTGGATGATCTTGCCGTTGCCGCGCACCGGGCCGTCCAAACGCTGCAAATTGCAGTTGATGACAAAAATCAGGTTGTCGAGTTTTTCGCGAGCGGCCAAACCGATGGCGCCCAAAGACTCCACCTCGTCCATCTCGCCGTCACCACAAAACACCCAGACCTTGCGGTTTTCGGTGTTGGCAATGCCACGGGCGTGCAGGTATTTCAAAAACCGCGCTTGGTAAATCGCCATCAAAGGCCCGAGGCCCATGGAGACGGTGGGGAACTGCCAAAACTCGGGCATGAGTTTGGGATGCGGGTAGCTTGACAAACCTTTGCCGTCCACCTCTTGGCGGAAGTGGAGCAACTGCTCCTCAGTGAGACGCCCCTCTAAATAAGCTCGGGCATACACGCCGGGAGACACATGGCCTTGGATGTAGAGCAAGTCGCCGCCATGGTTTTCACTTTCGGCATGCCAAAAATGGTTGAAGCCGGCGCCAAACATGTGGGCCAGCGAGGCGAACGAACCGATGTGACCGCCCAAATCGCCGCCGTCAGCCGGGTTGTGGCGATTGGCCTTGACCACCATGGCCATGGCGTTCCAGCGCATATAGGCACGCAAACGCTCCTCGATTTCGATATTGCCCGGGCACCGCTCTTCTTGGTCGGGCTCTAAGGTGTTGACATAGCCCGTGTTGGCTGAAAACGGCATGTCGATGCTGTTTTCGCGGGCATGTTCCAGCAATTGCTCTAATAAGAAGTGGGCCCGCTCGGGGCCTTCGGCTTGGATCACGGCCGACAATGCGTCCATCCATTCTCGGGTTTCTTGGCTGTCGCTGTCGTTCAGGGCAAAGGTGCGCAAGTCATGGGGCAGGGCTGACATGGATATCTATCTCCTACGTTGTTTTTTGGCTTGTACGCTGTTTTCAGCGTGTCTCTAATGAATTGTGCCATTTATTCTTTCAAATTTCAAATAGTGCTTTTGATTTTTGTATTATGAAATTTTAAAGCTGCCGGGAACCGCCCAAGATTGCCCAAAACACCCATCTTCACCCAGCGCCCAGCGACCTGCCAAACCATTCTGGCTGACTGAAACCGCAGTCACGCCTGTCCTACACTCGCCCATCATGAATCCCCCAACACGGTCCCGCTCAGCAGTCAAAGAGATCAGCCTGTTGTGGCAGAACTGGTGGCGCAAGCAAACGCCCAGCCGGCAAGACCGCTTTGCTTTCTTGGGGCCACTCACGGCGGTGATCATGTTTTTCGCGGCCATCAGCAGCGCGTTTTGGTATTTGCGTTATGAAGAGATGGAACGCGAGCGGGAAAGTGTGCGCCGCGATGTCGAATCGGCCCAGCAACAACTGCGCTTGCGCCTGATCGAGCGGCAAGAACAAATGATGCGTCTGGCGCGCGACGCGGCCAATGGCGACATGGGGGTGATCAGCTTTGCCGCCCAAGCCGAGGGTTTGGTGACCCAGTTTCCAGAGCTGTCCTCGGTCAGTTGGTTGGATGCGCGGCGGCGCGTTCGGGCCAGTTATTCGGCGCCCTCTTCGCAAAACTCTCACCACTACCACCAAGGCGAGGTGCTGCGCAACACCGACGCCGTCAACACCTTTCAATTGGCGCGCGAATTGCGCCGAACGATTTACTCACCCCCGCTGGTCGATACCGGACAAAAAACCCGCCCTGCCTTTGACCTTCAATTGCATGTGCCCATCTTCACCCAAGGCAATTTTGAAGGTGTGGTGATGGCCGAGTACAGCATCGACGGGTTGATCCGTTTTGCCGTGCCATCCGACATCACGGCCAGGCACGCGGTCTCCTTGATGGACTCGGCGGGATTGGTGTTGGCTGGCCAAGCCATCAATGCACGGGTGCGCACCTCGCCGGTGATGCCCTGGACGGGCGAAGCCTATGAATTTTCAGTGCCCGTCTCGCCCGTGGGCAACAGCTTGATCTTGCGCGCACAGGCCTACCGCACTTCACAAGGCCTGATTGGCAACGGCTTGTTTTGGCTGGTCGGTGCATTGAGCGTGCTCACCGCTTGGATGCTGATTGGCAGTTGGCGCCACACCCGCCGCCGATTGCAAGCCCAACAGGCCTTGGTTTCCGAGACCAATTTCCGCCGCGCCATGGAGAACTCCATCCTCACCGGCATGCGGGCCATGGACTTGCAAGGCCAAATCACCTATGTGAACGCAGCGTTTTGTCAAATGACCGGCTGGAGCGAGCAAGAGCTGGTGGGTTTGAAGCCCCCCTTCCCCTACTGGCCCGAAGAAGACCGCGAAACCTTGACCTTGCGCTTGCAAGAGGAGTTGACAGGGCGCACCAGCCCCAGCGGCATACAGGTGCGGGTCATGCGCAAAGACCACAGTTTGTTTGCCGCCCGCTTGTACGTTTCTCCCTTGGTGGATGCACGCGGCCAGCAAACCGGTTGGATGACGTCGATGACCGACATCACCGAGCCCAACCGCATCCGCGACCAATTGGCCGCCTCCTATGAACGCTTCACCACCGTGCTGGAGGCTTTGGATGCCTCCGTCTCAGTGGCCCCCTTGGGCAGCGAAGAACTGTTGTTTGCCAACGGCCAATACCGCTTGTGGTTTGGCAACCAGGCCAATGGCCATCTGCATCTGATCGCCCAGGCCGGCATGCCCGCGCAAGACACCGACATTGACAGCGGTGACATTGACTCCCTGGCTGGCTTGCCCACCATAGGCATCACCAATGCACCGAGTGAAAACGCCGAAATTTTCATCACCGACTTGGGCAAGTGGTTGGAGGTGCGCTCACGCTACCTCAACTGGGTCGATGGCCGCTTGGCGCAAATGGTGATTGCCACCGACATCACGCCACGCCGACAAGCCGAAGAACAAGCCGAGCTGCAAGCGGCCCGTGCACAAAACGCCAGTCGCCTGATCACCATGGGCGAGATGGCCTCCAGCGTGGCGCACGAATTGAACCAACCGCTGACGGCCATCAACAACTATTGCAATGGCCTGGTGTCGCGCTTGAAGAGCGGTCACATCAGCGAGCCCGAGATGCTCGTGGCCTTGGAAAAAACCGCACGCCAAGCCCAGCGTGCCGGTCAAATCATTCAGCGCATTCGGGCATTCGTGAAACGCAGTGAACCCAACCGCGTCCATGCCGACGTGGCGCCCATGGTGTTTGAGGCTTTGGAGTTGGCCGAAATTGAGTTGCGTCGCCGAAATGTGCGCTTGAGCCGCTTCATCCCCGATGGTTTGCCCAAAGTGATGGTCGATGTGATTTTGATCGAGCAGGTGTTGATGAACCTGTTGAAAAATGCCGCCGAATCCATCGACCATGCCCAACGCCCATCGGCCCAGCGGCATGTGGCCTTGCAAGTCGGTGTCAAACGCGTCGGCGAACAAAATGTGGTTGAGTTCTCTGTGACCGACACTGGCCAAGGTCTGGCCCCGCAGGTCTTGGAGCGCTTGTTCGAAGCGTTCTACTCCACCAAGGCTGAGGGCATGGGCATTGGCTTGAACCTGTGTCGCAGCATCGTCGAGTCGCACTTGGGTCGAATGCAAGCGCAGAACCTCTACAATGGAAACGAAGTCATCGGATGTTGTTTTTCCTTTTGGCTTCCCGTGAGCACACCCGAATCTGAAACCCCAGCGCAACCCGCCCCCGATCCCGGAGTAACTGCATGAGTTTGATCCCCAAAAAAGGCACTGTTTATGTGGTCGACGACGATGAGGCCGTTCGCGACTCGCTGCAATGGTTGCTCGAAGGCAAGGACTACCGTGTGCGCTGCTTTGATTCTGCCGAGAGCTTTCTCAGCCGCTTCGATCCTCGCGAGGTGGCCTGCCTGATCGTCGACATCCGCATGGGCGGCATGACCGGCTTGGAACTGCAAGACCGCTTGATTGAACGCAAATCCCCCTTGCCCGTGGTGTTCATCACCGGTCATGGCGATGTGCCCATGGCGGTGACCACGATGAAAAAAGGCGCGATGGATTTCATCCAAAAACCTTTTGTCGAAGACGACTTGCTCAGCTTGGTGGAGCGCATGCTTGAGCAGGCCAAGACATCTTTTGCCGACTACCAACAAGCTGCCAGCCGCGACGCTTTGATGGCCAAACTCACTTCGCGCGAAGCCCAAGTGCTTGAGCGCATCGTGGCGGGCCGCTTGAACAAGCAAATTGCCGACGACTTGGGCATCAGCATCAAAACCGTGGAGGCACACCGCGCCAACATCATGGAAAAGCTCAATGCCAACACCGTGGCCGACCTGCTCAAAATTGCCCTGGGGCAAAG
>CAXNFO010000175.1:0-5111 GCA_964201395.1 Limnohabitans sp. | reverse complement strand
TGACATCAGCCTCAGAGTCTACAAAAACGCGCCTGCGTGCCAATGCCCTTGTCCTTGCTCATAATGTCGCCGGCGTGTTTGCCAGCCATGCCGCTACCCAGAATCTTGCCGTGGCCCCAGCCAGCATGGCCGTCTTTTGAGATGGCATCTGGCTGGCTAAGCCCATTTCCCCCTTTCTTTGCGCGGTGCAACATCCGGGTTGTGCTTCTATTCCCGTGGAGAAAAGCCTGTTCGAATCATTTATTCAAATGAATTCACCAGCCTGTTAGTATGTAATTTAAATTAATTAATAATGAATCGGTTCAACCCGAATATATGCCACAGGAGACAGCCATGGATCACCCCCAAGCCAGCACGGGCCAATCTCCCATCACGCAGGGCGCAAACTCAAGTGCCGCACACGCCAACCACGCTCAGGCCTGGTGGCCCGGGTCTTTGAACCTGGACATCCTGCACCAGCACGACAGCAAGACCCAGCCCTTGCCCGGCTTCAATTACCGCGAGGCGGTGAAGCAGTTGGATGTGGCGTCCCTCAAGAAAGATCTGGTCGAATTCTTGACCACCAGCCAGCCCTGGTGGCCCGCCGATTGGGGGCACTACGGCGGCCTGATGATTCGCATGGCGTGGCACGCTGCCGGCACTTATCGCGTGGCCGATGGCCGAGGGGGCGCGGGGACGGGCAATCAGCGTTTTGCGCCTCTCAATTCTTGGCCCGACAACGGCAACCTCGACAAAGCCCGCCGCCTGTTGTGGCCCATCAAGAAGAAATACGGCAACCAGCTCAGTTGGGCCGACCTGATCATTTTGGCGGGCAACGTCGCTTATGAATCCATGGGCTTCAAAACCTTTGGCTTTGCCTTTGGTCGAGAAGACATTTGGGCCCCCGAAAAAGACATCTACTGGGGCTCTGAAAACGAATGGTTGGCCAAGAGCGGTGGCGAAGGCAGCCGCTACAGCGGCGAGCGTGATTTAGAAAACCCATTGGCCGCCGTGATGATGGGGCTGATTTACGTGAACCCCGAAGGCGTGGACGGCCAACCCGACCCGATCAAAACCGCCCACGATGTGCGTATCACTTTTGCGCGCATGGCCATGAACGATGAGGAAACCGTGGCCTTGACGGCGGGGGGTCACACGGTCGGCAAGGCCCACGGCAACGGCAATGCCGACCACCTGGGAGCGCCGCCCGAGGGCGCTGATGTACAAGAGCAAGGCTTGGGCTGGATGAACCACACCAGCCCTGGCACGGGCCAACACACCGTGACCAGTGGCCTCGAAGGCGCTTGGACCACCCACCCCACGCGCTGGGATAACGGCTACTTCAAGATGCTGCTCAACCACGAATGGGAACTCAGCAAGAGCCCTGCGGGTGCTTGGCAATGGACACCCGTTCACATCCAACCCGAAGACATGCCCGCTGACGTGGACGACGCTTCCATTCGCACCACGCCCATCATGACGGACGCGGACATGGCGATGAAGATGGACCCCGCCTACCGCAAAATCTCTGAGCGCTTCGCCGATGACCAGGCTTACTTTGACGAGGTGTTTGCCCGCGCTTGGTTCAAGCTGACCCACCGCGACATGGGCCCCAAGACACGCTACATAGGCCCCGAAGCACCAGCGGTGGATTTGATTTGGCAAGACCCAGTGCCCGCAGGCAACCCGGCCATCGACACAGCAGCCATCAAAACCCAGATAGCAGCTGCGGGCCTGTCGGTCAGCGAGATGGTCAGCACCGCTTGGGACAGCGCACGCACCTACAGGGGCTCAGACCACCGAGGTGGTGCCAATGGTGCGCGCATCCGACTCGCCCCGCAAAAAGATTGGGAAGGCAACGAGCCAGCACGCTTGGCCAAGGTGTTGGCGGTGTACGAAAAGATCGCGGCAGACACGGGAGCCAGTGTGGCCGATGTGATCGTCTTGGGTGGCAGTGTGGGCATCGAACAGGCGGCCCAAGCGGCGGGCTTGAACATCCAAGTGCCGTTCACCCCCGGGCGTGGGGACGCCTCACAGGCGCAAACCGATGTGGAATCTTTTGCCGTGCTGGAGCCGCTGGCCGATGGTTTTCGCAATTGGCAAAAGCAACACTTCGCAGTCAAGCCAGAGGAATTGCTGCTCGACCGCGCTCAACTCATGGGCCTGACCGCATGCGAAATGACGGTGTTGGTGGGCGGCATGCGTGTGCTGGGCACCAACATGGGCGGCAGCCAGCATGGCGTGTTCACCCACCGGCCTGGGGTGCTGAGCAACGACTTTTTTGTCACCCTCACCGACATGGCCTACAGCTGGAAACCTACCGGCCGCAACAGCTATGACATCGTCGATCGCAGCAGCGGCACCACCCGCTTCACCGCTACCCGCGTGGACTTGGTGTTCGGCTCCAACGCCATCTTGCGGGCCTATGCAGAGGTCTATGCGCAAGACGACAACGCGGAGAAGTTCGCACAGGACTTCGTGGCCGCCTGGGTCAATGTGATGAACGCAGACCGTTTTGATCTTTGATGGGGGTGCTGTTCGGGTTGGCGCCGTGTGTCAGACCTGCGCCATTGGGAGCGTGGCGACCGCTCACCCAGCGGCGCTTCGCTGGTGCTGCTCAATGTGATTGATCGCAACCCCACAGCCGTATTGCAAGCTTTGCAATAAAACAAGCCCAACCCAGCTATGGCAAAGAGGCCGTCAGCCTTTTCGGGTGGGCGGCCCCTCGAGTTAGATCTCATGGGTTAATTTTTTAAATTTAAATAACACTTTAAGTTAATATTTGTGCTCACATTGTGAGTACTTAATGGGTCTTAACTGGAACGAAATCAAATCCAGGGCATTGCTTTTTAGCAAAACCTGGGACGACGCCTGCAACGAAAACAGCCTGGCCAAGCCCTTTTGGATCGATTTCTTCGAAATCTTTGGCATCACCGACAAACGGGTTGGCACCTTTGAACTGAAAGTCCAACAGCTCGGCGACAAGCGCGGCTTTATGGATCTATTTTGGCCCGGCATGCTGTTGGTGGAGCACAAGTCGCGCGGCGAGGACCTCGATAAAGCACTGGTCCAAGCCATTGCCTACCTGCACAACGTGACCGAGCGCAACCTGCCACAGCTGGTGGTGGTCTGCGACTTTGCTCGCTTTCGGCTGCACCGCCTGGCCACGGGCGAGACCGTTGAGTTTGAGCTCCAACACCTGCACAAACACGTCAAGTTCTTTGGCCTGCTGGCGGGCTACAAGGTGCAAGACATCCAGGCCGAAGACCCGGTCAACATCAAGGCCGCCGAACGCATGGGCCGCCTGCACGACGCCCTCAAAGCCAGCGGCTACGAAGGCCACGCGCTCGAAGTGCTGCTGGTGCGCCTGCTGTTTTGTTTGTTTGCCGACGACACAGGCATTTTTCAGCCCGCGCAATCGTTCCGCGATTTTGTGGAGGAACGCACCGCGCCCGACGGCTCAGACCTGGGGCCGCGCCTGGGGCAACTGTTTCAGGTGCTCAACACGCCCGAGGGCCAGCGCAGCCAAAACATCGACGAACAACTGGGCCAGTTTGCCTACATCAACGGCAAGCTGTTTGAAGAAACCCTGCCCATGGCCGACTTCAGCACCGCCATGCGCGAAGCCCTGCTGGACGCCTGCGCCCTCGACTGGTCGGCCATCATCCCGGCCATCTTTGGCAGCTTGTTCCAAAGCATCATGGACGACAAAGCCCGCCGCAACCTGGGCGCGCACTACACGTCTGAAGCCAACATCCTCAAGCTGATCAAGCCCCTGTTTCTGGACGAACTGCACGCAGAGTTTGAGCGCGTCAAAGGCCACCGCAACAAGCTGTTTGAGTTTCACAAAAAACTGCGGCGACTGACCTTTTTTGACCCGGCCTGCGGGTGCGGCAACTTTTTGGTCATCAGCTACCGCTTAGCGCCTTCCTCGGCCCAGCCTTCTATTGCGGGGTAATACCGTGTTGATCGACCATCACCGTATCGGGTGAGCAGCCCCAGCCGTTCCAGATCGATGAGGTCTCGGGCTGCGGTAGGCGTGGAGGTTTGCGCAATCCGTTCGTGCTTGCGCGTGGTCATGCCGCCCGCAAAACCTTGGGGGCCAGCGTCCAGCAGCTTTTTCATGGTTTTTTGCTGCCGCTCATTGAGGGTGAATGCGGCCATCCGGGCTTGAAACCGAATGCGCTGAATGGACGAATCGATGGTGAGGTTGGCAAACTCGTTGGCCAGTGTCACTTGTTCCAGCATCCATTCGACCCATGTCGTCACGTCCATGCTTTGAGAGCGCTGTGCCTGCTCCAGCTCGCTGTAATAACGGTCTTTACAGGACTCGATTTGCCGCGACAGTGTCACGATGCGCCCAGGCTGGCCCATGTCTTGGCCCAGTGCCAGTTGCAAAATAGCGCGGCCTATGCGCCCGTTGCCATCGTCAAACGGGTGCAGCGTCTCAAACCACAGGTGCGAGACAGCGGCACGCACCAAGCCGTCCATGGGCTGCGGCCCCACCTTAGGATGGGTTTGGTTGAACCAATTCAAAAAAGCGTCCACCTGCTCGGCCAGGCCTTCAGCGGGTGGCGCGGCGTAATGCACCCTGCTGTGGCCAATGGGCCCACTGACAATCTCCATGGGCACAGAACGCAGTGCGCCCACCTCTATGCGCTGCATGCCCGAAAACCCTGTCGGGAAAAGCGCACCGTGCCAACTGCACAGCCGCTCCAGAGTTAAGGGTGATTCGGTGATCAGGGTGGCATCTTGCAACACATCAATCAACCCCTCGATGTTGCGCCTGCCCTCGCGCACGGGGGCCCCAGAGGTGTCTAGCCCCAAGCGGCGGGCCACGGAGGAGCGAACGCTTTCAGGGTCCAGCTTTTCGCCTTCAATGGCAGAGGTGGTCAATGCCTCTTGCGTCAGCGAGTCGCGAATGTGGGGCTGCAGCCCTTCTAAGCCAATCGCCTCGGCTTTGCCAAGCAGCACCCCTTGGGATGTTCTGGCGGCCGCCAATGGTGCCTGGATTCGCTGCGCGTCAAAGGCCAGCGCTGGCCACTCGGGCAGCTGCCAAATCCAGCGCTGATGTGATTTCATGGCTTAATCATATCAATAAATGATGTGAATGCATTGAAAACCGCATCGTG
>CAXNFO010000174.1:0-5137 GCA_964201395.1 Limnohabitans sp. | reverse complement strand
ATCAACACCCTGTTCGACGCCGCCGAAGATGCAATGGACAGCTGGGCACAGGCCTCTTACATGCAGCGCATTGGCGTGCTGATGGAAGTGCTCGAAGTCCTGTACCGTGACCACCTGTTTGAAGTCTTGCACGCGGTCATGCACACCGCAGGGCAAAGCTACAACATGGCCTATGCCGGTTCGGGCGTGAACGCGCTGGACCGCAGCATCGAAGCCCTGGTGTATGCCGAACAAGCCATGCGCTCGGTGGCCCCTTCGGCCCGCTGGTCCAGGCGCTTTGGCAACTCGAACATCCACTTGCAAAAGACCTATCGCCTGGTACCCCGTGGCACGGCCGTGTGCTTTTCCTGCGCCAGTTTTCCAACCTGGAACGCCTGGCCCTCCATGATGGCGAGCCTGGCCACAGGCAATCCGGTGATCGTCAAACCCCACCCTGCCACCGTATTGCCCATGGCCATCACGGTCAAGGCCTTTCGCCAGGTGCTGCAGGCCGCAGGCTTTGATCCCAACCTCGTGACCTTGGCCATCGACACCACCAGCGAGCCGATTGGCAAAGTGCTGATCAAACACCCCAAAACGGCCATCGTGGACTTCACCGGCAGTGTGCGTTTTGGCCAATGGGTGGAGCAAAACGCCCACCCCGCGTTGGCCTTCACCGAGACAGCAGGTTGCAACACCGTGGTGCTGGAGTCGGCGCAAGACCTCGACGCGGCTTTGCGCAATTTGGCCACCACCATGTGCTTATTCAGTGCGCAAATGTGCACCAGCCCGCAAAACATCTACATCCCGCAATCGGGCGTGAACACGCCGCAAGGCACGGTACCCTTCCACGAGGTCGCCCAACGCCTGGCATCAGCCGTGCAGGCCTTGACCTCGGACCCGAAAAAAGCGTCCATGATTTTGGCCACCATCCAGTCACCGCAAACCTTGGCTTTGCTGCAAGACCTGCAAGCGCAAGGCCAGCAGCGCGGCCAGGTGCTGCTGTCACCCCAGCCCTATGCGCACCCGGAATTTCCGGGCGCCCGCACCAGCACGCCTCTCATGCTGCAAGTCAGCACGCAGGAGCGCGACCTGTATGCCCAAGAGCGTTTTGGCCCCATCAGTTTTGTCATCGCATGTGAGGACGCACAAGATGCGCTGAAGCAAGCCACGCAAGATGCCCGCAGCCAAGGCGGCTTGACCGCTTTTTTGTATTCCAAAAGTGAAGACTTCATCGCCCAGGCCGAGACCGCCTATGCCCGCGCAGGCGCCCAACTGACCATCAACCTGGTGGGGGCCATGCCTTTGAACTTTGCAGCGGCTTACAGCGATTACCACGTCACGGGTCTGAACCCGGCGGGCAATGCAACCCTGACCAACTTGGCTTTTGTGGCTGGTCGGTTTGGCATTGTGCAGTCGCGTCGCCCCATCACGCAGGAAAGCGGTAGGACCGAATGACCCATCATCGCTTGCCCCTGCGGCTGCCGGTGTTTGCAGCGCCGATGTTTTTGATCTCGGGGCCCGAGATGGTCGTGGCCGCTTGCAAGGCAGGTATTGTGGGGGCCTTTCCCACCCCCAATGCGCGGACCATCGACAAACTCGACGAGTGGATGAAAACCATCACCGAAGGCCTGGCGGTTGCCCGTGATGTGCAAGGTGCAGACACGGTGGGCCCCTGGTGCGCCAACCTCGTCACCCACTCGTCCAACACTCGGCTGGCGCAAGACCTGGCGTTGATTGCTCACTACAAACCGCCGGTGGTGGTAACGGCCTTAGGCAGCCCCAAACCCGCCATCGAGGTGGTGCACGGCTATGGCGGCCGGGTGTTCGCCGACGTCATCAACCTGACGCTGGCCCAAAAAGCCGTCAAGGCCGGGGCCGACGGCCTGGCGTGCGTCTCGGCCGGTGCAGGGGGGCACACCGGCTTTTTGTCGCCGTTTGCTTTTGTCAGCGCCATCCGCGAGTTCTTTGATGGCGAAGTGGTTCTGGGGGGTGGCATCAGCGATGGCTGGGGCATTGCGGGGGCCATCGCCGCAGGCGCAGATTACGTTTACATGGGCACGCGATTCATTCCTGCCACCGAAAGCATGGCGCCCGAGGCCTATAAACAAATGATCGTCGACAGCACGGTGGACGATCTGATCGTCAGCGCAGGGGTGACCGGCACCTCGGCCAGTTGGCTCAAGCCCTCGCTGCGGCTGAACGGCCTGGACCCGGACAACATGCCCGATGCCCCGTCCCGCCAATACGACAGCAGCGCTTCCTTTGCTGGCAAAAAGTGGTTAGACGTTTGGGCAGCAGGGCAAGGCCTGGGCACCATCCACCAAACCGCCTCCATGGCCAGCATCGTGGAACAACTGGCCCTCGAATACACCACCGCCATGCAGCGCGTGCAAGCCCTGCCCTATCCCCAAAGGAGTCTCCAATGAGCGCACCCGTTTACATTTTGGGCGGCTACCAGTCCGACTTCGCCAAGTCCTGGTCCCGCCAGGGTCAGGACATCTCAGACATGGTTCAAGAAGCCACGCAAGGCGTGCTGGGCAATGCCGGACTGGACACCTCGGCCATCGAGAGCATCCATGTGGGCAACGCCTTTGGTGAACTGCAACGCCAGCAAGCCCATCTGGGCTCCATGGTGGCGCAAATGACCCCCGAACTCTGGGGTGTGCCAGCCATGCGCCATGAAGGCGCCTGTGCTTCTTCGTCTCTGGGCGTGTTGGCTGCCATGGCCGAAATCGAAGCGGGCCGTTACGACTGCGTGCTGGTGCTGGGCGTCGAGGAATTCAAGAACACCTCGGGCAATGTGGCCTCGGTCAACCAAAACGCTGCAGCTTGGCAAGGGCATGAAGACATAGCTTGCACCTACATGTGGCCCGCCGCCTTTGGTTTGCTCGCACAAGAGTACGAACGCCGCTACGGGCTTGACCGCAAGCACCTGAACCGCATAGCCGAAATCAATTACGTCAACGCCAAACGCAACCCATTGGCGCAAACCCGCGCTTGGCAATTCGATGCCCTGAGCTTCACCGATGATGACGAAGCCAACCCCATCATCGAGCCCGGCACACGCCGCCAAGACTGCGGCCAAATCACCGATGGGGCCTGCGCTGTGGTGTTGGCCTCCGCCCGTTTCACACAGGCCTATGCCCGCCAGCATGGCAAGTCGCTGGAGCGCATGGCGCGCATTGCAGGCTGGGGTCACCGCAACGCGGGTCTGCGACTGCGCGACAAAATTGAACGCAGCCAGGGCCAGCCCTATGTGTTTCCCCATGTGCGACAAACCATTGAAGACGCTTGGCGCCGTGCCGGTGTATCGGGCATTGACGCGATGAGCGGCATCGAAACCCACGACTGCTTCACCACCACCGAGTACATGGCCATCGACCACCTGGGCCTCACCGCGCCAGGGCAAAGCTGGCAAGCGGTCGAAGATGGCTCAATCGCCCCGGGGGGTCGCTGCCCAGTCAACATGAGTGGCGGCCTGATCGGCTGCGGCCACCCAGTGGGTGCTACTGGGACACGCATGCTCTGGGATGCGGCTCGACAAGTCACAGGACAAGCCCAGGCCTGTCAGATTGAAGGTGCCAAGCGGCTCCAAACCCTGAACATTGGCGGCTCCTGCGCCACAGTGGTGAGCTTTGTGGTCGAAGCGGGACAAGCATGATCGAAACCTTGTGGCAAGAGCACGCCACGGCGGTGCTGCTCCTCTGGGCTGCCATGGTCGCTGTGTGGTTGTGGGGCCTGCCGCGCGAAAACACCCGCTGGCTTGACCGGGCTTACCCCATATTGCCTTTGGCTGTCGCAGCGCTGGCACTCAGCGGTACATGGGCCACGAATTTCCTGTCTACTTTTTTGCAATTGGGGATCTGGCTTTGGGCCTGGCTCTCCTTGGTCTGGGTCATCAGCTTGCTCAAGCGAGACGCCAGCATCATGGACATTGCCTACGGCTTGTTGCTGTTGTGCGCGAGCTGGTGGCTCTTTTTGCACCTCGGGGCGCAAGACCACGCTTCCAATGTCCTTTTGTTGACCATGACCAGCATCGGATTTGGACGCTACTCGCTGTACATCCTTTGGCGAAATTTACCGCACGGTGAAGACCCTCGCTATGCGCGCTGGCGCCAGCGCTCGGGGGCACGTTGGTGGTGGTGGAGTTATTTCCAGGTTTTTTTGCTGCAAGGCGTGGTGATCTGGATTTGGGCAGTGCCCTTGGTTTTTGGCGTGCTTGCCCCCGGAGAAATCGGCCTTTGGCACATCGCAGGTGCGCTGGTCTGGTTGGTGGGCTTTGTCTTTGAAGCCGGCAGTGATTGGCAACTGACACGCTTCAAACGCCAACGCACCGACCGCTCGCAATTGCTCGACACCGGCCTGTGGGCCTTGACACGCCACCCCAACTACTTCGGACAAACCTGCATGTGGTGGGGCTACGGGGTATTTGCTCTGGCGCACCCCTGGGGATGGCTTTCGGTGCCGCCGCTGATGTATGTCACCTGGTTCATGAACAAGGGCTCTGCAACCTCGTTGATGGAGCGCCACATGGTCAAAACAAAACCTGGGTATACCAACTATTGCGCCACAGTGCCGGCCTTTTTCCCACGCCTACCGAGCCGCGCCCCTCATTCCAAGGACACACCATGAGTCATCCCCTGATCATCGAGGCCTTGCGCAGCCCACGCGGCCGTGGCAATGACAAAGGGGCCCTGCGGCAGATCAAACCTGTGGACTTACTGGCTCAGCAATTGACCGCCTTGGCCAGACGCACCGGCCTGAATACCGCACAGGTCAGCGACACCCTCATCGGCTGCGTGACACAAACCGCAGAACAAGGCGCCAACATCGCCAAGTTGTCGCTGGTGCGTGCAGGCTGGCATGACAGCGTGCCAGGCATGAGCATCAACCGCTACTGTGCCTCGGGCCTGAGCGCTGTTCATCTGGCGGCACAGCAGGCCATGGACAACGACAGCTTGGCGGTGGGCGGGGGTGTCGAAATGATGTCGCGTGTGCCCATGGCCTCGGACCAAGGACCGCTCACCCACGACTTTGAATTCCAGCAGCAAACCATGCTGGTTCCCATTGGCATCAGTGCCGACACCATTGCGACGCAAGAGGGTTTCAGCCGTGCGCAATGCGATGCCTATGCGGTGGCCTCGCAGCAACGCGC
>CAXNFO010000173.1:0-5141 GCA_964201395.1 Limnohabitans sp. | reverse complement strand
TGTGGAGGGGGCATCCATGCGTTGGGCCAATCGGCACAGCACAGACACCTGCTGGGCCAGCGGTGCGGGGACGGGGCTTTGACCGTCCAGTACGCTTTGGATGAACGCGGCCGTGGCCAGGGCGCTGTTGTCCACCGGCAAGGCTGGCAGGTCGGTCAAGCTGCCGGCTTGTTGCTCGCACATGGGCGTGGCTTCGCCCGCAACAAAGCCCGTCATGGCCGGGGTGCGCCGAGGATCGGCCACGGGCTCGCCTTCGGTGCCGCGCAACAGCAATGCGTTGGCTTGGATCAGGCTCAAGGTGTGGGTCATGGACAGCGCATATTCGGGGTGGGTGTGGCTGCAGACCAAAAGGGCGCGCCCCTCAATGGGATTGAGCATTTTCACCAAGCTGTGGGCGGGGTTGCGCAAGCCCACCACACGCCGCACATCCAGCAACTTTTGCAAAGCTGGTGAGAGCACTTGGGTGGGGGCATAAAAAACGCGTCCGGGTTCCAGTCGGGTGGTGCGATCCAAAGCGGCGGTCCCCATGGCCGCAAAGACCTGCTCACTGGTGACCCGTGTGTCTTCGGTGGTGCTGCCGTGGACCAACACCGCAAAGCCTTCACGCGCCATCAACCCTGCCAGCAAGGGGGTGAGCAGGGGCAGCTTGCGCGAACCGTTGTAGCTGGGGATGACCACCGTGGTTTGGTTGGCGGGGCTTTCAAAATGGTGCAGTCTTTGCTGAGAGGCATCTAAAAACCCCACCATCTCTTCTGGGGTTTCACCTTTGATGCGCATGGCCAAGCAAAAGGCGCCAATTTCAAGGTCGCTGACGTGCCCGTCGAGCAATTGCCCCATCAAGTCGGTTGCTTGCGCGCGGGTCAGCGCGCGTGCGCCATCTTTGCCCCGGCCAATTTCTTTGATGTGTGCGCTGATGCCCATGCAGGGATTGTCTCGCATGCCAGGGCTACACTGCGGCCATGATTGTTTTGGGCATTGAATCTTCTTGCGATGAAACCGGCGTTGCCTTGGTCAAAACCGCTGAAGCGGAATCCGGCGTCGCAGCCGCATGGCCCACTTTGTTGGCCCAAGCCCTTCACTCGCAAATTGAAATGCACCAAGCCTATGGCGGGGTGGTGCCCGAGCTGGCCAGCCGAGACCACATTCGCCGGGTCATCCCCTTGACCCAATCGGTTTTGGACCAAGCGGGTGTTCAAGCCGCAGAGATTGATGTGGTGGCGTTCACGCGCGGCCCCGGATTGGCGGGTGCTTTGTTGGTCGGCGCAGGGGTGGCCGCTGGTTTGGCCGCGGCTTGGCACAAGCCCTTGCTGGGTGTCCATCACCTGGAAGGGCATTTGCTGTCGCCTTTTTTGAGCCAAGACCCTCCCACCTTTCCTTTCGTGGCCTTGTTGGTGTCTGGTGGGCACACCCAGCTCATGCAAGTCAACGCGGTGGGGGACTATGCTTTGCTGGGCGAGACCATTGACGATGCGGCGGGTGAGGCCTTTGACAAATCGGCCAAATTGTTGGGCTTGCCTTACCCCGGGGGGCCAGGTTTATCGCGTTTGGCTGAGCAGGGAGACCCCAAAGCATTTGCATTACCCCGGCCACTGTTGAACAGTGGCAACTTGGATTTTTCCTTTGCCGGTCTCAAAACGGCTGTGTTGACCCAGGTTCAGCGATTGGGCACCGCCTTGCCAGCGCGGGTGGCCGATGTGGCGGCCAGCACCCAGGCTGCCATCGTTGAAGTGTTGGTGAAAAAATCCATGCGCGCAATGGCGCAAACCGGGCTCAAACGCTTGGTGGTCGCAGGCGGCGTGGGCGCAAACAGCGCCTTGCGCAGCCAACTCCATGCCCAATGCCCAGCCTTGGGCGTGCAGGTTCACTACCCCGAGTTGCATTTGTGCACCGATAACGGCGCCATGATTGCCATGGCCGCTGCCATGCGCATCCAAGCTGTACCTGGCTTGCGCATGGACCGCGATGGGGCCTTCGATGTGCGCCCCCGATGGCCTTTGCAGGAACTGTCAAGCCATCACTGAACCGGCAAAGCTTGGGCTTTGCTTTGCGGCAGTTTTTTGACCAGCACCAAATTCAAAATGCCGTTTTCCAGTTTGGCGCTGCTGGTGGCGGCATCTACCGGCATGGGCAGTTCAAACTGTGCTTTGTAGACCCGATTGGCGTCTGCCGTGGTGTTGATTTGCACCATTTGCTCCTCGATTTGAACCACCAGTTGTTCCCGTGACACGCCAGGCACATCCATGCTCAAGCGGTATTGGTGTTCGTCTTGTTCAAATTGCGTGGGTGGGGCGTGCTGAGGGCGTGCCACCTCTTGTAAAAAACGCTCGAGGCCCAGTCGGGCATTGTTGCGGTAAGAGGCAGGGGCGATGGGGGTAAAGAACATGGTTTTCTCCTTGTGGGGGGTACACTGCGCGGCTGTTTCTGCAGTCATCATCAGTTGCGACCAAGGTGGCGACATTCAAGGGCGTTGGGGCATGTATCTTTTTTCAAAGTGGGTCTTGAAATGGGCGCGCTGGGCGCGCTGGGCGCTATTTGTCGGCCTGTTTTTCAATGCTGCGTTGTGGGTTCATGCCCAGCCGGTCGCGCCTGCACCGATCAAGGTGGCGATGATCGAGTCGTTCAGTGGGCCCTTTGCCAACACTGGCGAAGCCGTGTGGCGAAACCTCTCTTGGGCCGTCGAGCGTGTTGCCCAGCGCGGCGGTGTCAAGCTGGCCGGTGGTCACCGACCTCTGCTGTTGGAGCGCTTTGACAGCAAAGGGCAAGTGGAGGAGGCGCTGGCAGCGATGCGCTCTGCCATCGACGGCGGTGCTCGGGTGATATTGCAAGGCAATAGTTCGGCAATTGCTGCCGCATTGATGGAGGCGACGCAAAAGCACAATGATCGCGACCCTTCTCGCCAGGTGCTTTTCCTCAACTATTCGGCGGTCGATCCTGCTTTGACCCAGGAGCGCTGCAATTTTTGGCACTTCAGGTTTGATGCCCATGCAGACATGCGGATGAAGGCATTGATGGAGGTCATGCAGGCAGTCCCATCGATTGAGCGCGTTTATTTGATCGCCCAAGACTACAGCTTTGGCCAGGCCTTTGTGCGTGAAGCCAAGCGACAGATGGCGCTGATGCCGCAAGCACCCAAAGTGGTGGGCGAAGAACTGCACCCCATGGGCCGGGTGAAAGACTTCATGCCATATGTGCAAAAAATCAAGGCCAGTGGTGCTCAGGCGGTCATCACCGGCAATTGGGGCCAGGACCTGAGCTTGTTGGTCAAGGCCGCTCGAGACGCCGGATACAACGGCTATTTCTTCACCTTTTATGGCAATGCATTGGGCGCTCCGCAGGCCATGGGAGACGCCGGTGTGGGCAAGGTGTTTGCGGTGGCCGAATGGATGCCCAATGTGGCGGGGCCCGAATCGGCGGCTTTTTATGCGGCTTTCAAGCAGCGTTTTCCTCAACCGCAAGACGATTACGTGCACATGCGCATGCAAGTGATGATGGAGATGTGGGTTCGCGCCGTCGAAACGGCGGGCAGCACCGAAGCGCTGGCCGTGGCCTTGCAGTTGGAGCGCTCGCAGCTGGACATCTTTGGCCATCCAGCGCAAATGCGTGAGACTGATCATCAATTGCAACAAAATTTGGTGGTGGGGTTGATGGACAAGCTGGGTCAGCGCGGTGTTAAGCACGACAGTGAAGGGTCTGGCTATGGTTTTCGCGTGATCAAAACATTGACTGCCCGACAGGCCGAGTTGCCCAGCCGTTGTCGAATGACCCGACCGCCTTTGACCCACAGCACCGAACCGCGTCGCTGAACCAGGAGACAGACTTTGCGCACCGCCATCATGGACTTAGAGGCCTCGAAAATCCGCGAAGTGGCCAATGCGGGCTTAGGGCGAGACGATGTGTTGGCCTTTTGGTTTGGCGAAGGCAATGAGGTCACGCCTGACTTTGTGCGCCAAGCGGCCATTGACTCTTTGCAACAAGGTGAAACCTACTACGCACACAACTTGGGTTTGCCAGCTTTGCGCCAGGCCATTTCTATTCATATGAGCGAAAACCACCCTGGGCCGCATGGGCAGGGGGTTTCCTTGGATCGTGTGGCTGTGACTGCGGGCGGGGTGAATGCCTTGATGCTGGCGGTGCAGGCCTTGGTCAACCCCGGCGACGAGGTGCTGGCCATCACGCCGGTGTGGCCCAATTTGGTGGCCCAGCCCCGCATCATGGGGGCCCATTTGCGCACCTTGTCATTGCAGGTGGTCAATGGTGGCTGGCAGCTGGACTTGGATGCATTGCTTTCAGCCATCGGTCCCCAAACAAAGCTGTTGATTTTGAATGCACCCAATAACCCAACCGGTTGGACCTTGACCCGAGAAGAGCAACAGGCCATTTTGCAGCGCTGCCGTGAGACGGGCACTTGGATCTTGGCCGACGAAGTGTATGAAGCCCTTTATTACGCACCCACTGAAAATGCTTGCGCCCCCAGTTTTTTGGATGTCGCCGACCCTCAAGACCGTTTGGTCGTGGTGCACAGTTTTTCCAAAAGCTTTTTGATGACCGGTTGGCGTCTGGGTTGGCTGGTCATGCCCCCTGATATGACCGATGCCATGGGCAAGCTCATTGAATTCAACACCTCATGCTGCAGCGTTTTCACCCAACGCGCTGGTCTGACGGCTTTGCAGCGCCGCCAAGAAATCACGCCCCGGGTGGTGGCCCATTTGAAAACCTGCCGTGACACCTTGGTGGGCGCTTTGCAGTCTTTGCCTGGCTTGGAGCTCAGCCTTCCGCTGGGCGGGATGTACGCTTTTTTTCGCCTGCCCGGACATGGCGATGGCCTGGTCACCGCCAAACGCTTAGTGACTGAGGCGGGCTTGGGCCTGGCCCCGGGCGAGGCTTTTGGGCCAGAAGCAGCGGGTTGGCTGCGTTGGTGTTTCGCTTCCCAAGACCCCAAGCGATTGCTCTTAGGTGTTGAGCGCTTGCGAGGCTGGACCAGGCTATAATCTTTGGGTTCGGGATTTTTCGAACGCACGCTAGGCGCAGTTCCAGTGCCCAGCGCAAGTCAAACTTTAAGGAAACACCATGACCACGCTTAACAAGGCAGAGGTAGTCAAAGCCAATGCCCGCAGCGCCAGCGATACTGGCAGTCCAGAAGT
>CAXNFO010000172.1:0-5169 GCA_964201395.1 Limnohabitans sp. | reverse complement strand
ATAGGCCTCACTGGCCAAGCGCAGCTCTTCTTCGGGGTGGCTGATGAAACCTGTTTCGACCAGCACGCTGGGGATGTCTGGGGCTTTGAGCACGGCAAACCCGGCTTGCTCCACTGTGGGTTTGTGCAATTTGATCAATTGGCGCATCTGCCCCAACATCTCCTGGCCCAACTTCAAGCTGTCATTGATTTGGGCCGTGGTGCTCATGTCAAACAAAGCCTGTTGCACATGCGCATCTTGGGTTTTGATGTTCAGGCCCCCAATCGCATCGGCACGGTTTTCTTGGCCCGCCATCCATTTGGCCGCGGCACTCGTTGCAGCGCCTTGGCTCAGCGCGAACACACTGGCGCCGCGGGCTTGGGGGTTGAAAAAGGCATCGGCATGGATGCTGATGAACAAGTCGGCTTGCACCCGCCGGGCTTTTTGCACCCGCTGCTGCAAGGGGATGAAAAAGTCGGCTTCACGGGTCAACATGGCGCGCATGGGCAAGACGCCTTGGCGCGTGCGCACGCTGGCGCGGTTGATGCGGTCGCGCAAGCGCAAGGCGATTTGCAACACCACATCTTTTTCGCGCGTGCCACGTTGGCCCAAGGCGCCGGGGTCTTCGCCGCCGTGTCCGGGGTCCAGCGCCACCACCACATAGCGCAGTGATTGCTGCGGTTCGGGGGCACCCTCGGGGGACGCGACAAGCCCAGGCAGGCTGGGGCTGTGGCTGGCCCCATGGGGCAGGCTGCTGGGTGGGGCCGGCCGTGCGCTGCTGGAGGTGGGGGCCACTGTTTGTGGGCCAGCGCTGGCCACGGTGGTCTGCTCGGGCGGCGGGGGCTCCGGCTTGGTGCTGGCCGGTGCAGTGGCGGTGCCACTGACCCGCGGTTGAGCCGATTGTTGGGCCATCCACTCACCCAGCGGGTCGGTGGTGTTGCCTTTGGGCGTGGCTTTTTCAGCTGCGCTGGGGTTGACCTTGGGCATGCGCTCGGCGATCAAGGCTTCCAGCGGATCCGCGGCCTCAGTGGGGTAGAGGTCCAGCACCAGCCGGTGCTGGTATTGGGCTTGTCCAGATTTGATCGGCGCCAACTGAAACACCTGGGGTTGCACCATGGTGCGCAAGTCGAGCACCAAACGCACCGTGGTCGGGGTGAATTGGCCCACCCGAACGCCAGTGATGTAAGGGTCGTCAGAGCGCACTTTGCCCACCAACTCGCGCAAGGCGGGGTTGAGCTCAATGCCTTCGATGTCCACCGCCAAGCGCGGCGGGTTGGCCACAAATTGTGTCTGTGTGGACAAAGCGTTGTCGGACTCAATGGTCACCCGCGTGTAGTCTTTGGCCGGCCACACCCGCACCGCCAAAATGGCCGCGCCATGCGCCAACTCGTGCAAGCCCAAGCTCAGCACCAAGCTGCCGGCTTTGAGCAGATGGCGGCGCTTCATGCCAACAAAGCCTCACCGCATGCGCTGTGCGCTCGCCACTGCACCTCTCGCGAGCTGTCACCGGTCCACTGCAATTGCATCACCACGTCCGGTGCGGGCAGTGCAGGGCCGGCGTTCTGTGGCCACTCGCACAGCTTGAGCCCAGGGGCAGCGAAAACATCGCGAAAGCCCGCGTCTTCCCATTCCTCAGGGTCGGTGAACCTGTAAAAGTCAAAATGCCAAATCGCCAGCTCGCCGGTGGGCAGGTGGGCATGGTGCGGCTCCACGACCGCATAGGTCGGGCTTTTGATGCGCCCCAACACCCCCAAGGCCATCAACAGGTGGCGCACCCAAGTGGTTTTGCCGCTGCCCAGGTCACCGTGCAAGTGCACAATGGCGTCGCCCGCCACCGGCAAGCCACGCAAGCGCTCGGCCATGCGCTGCGCACTGGCGATGGTGGCGGCCTCATCGGGCCATTGTTCGGTGAGAACCATTCCGGGGTACATCAAGGGGCAGGGGTGTTGATCGATCGTGTGGACTTGTGGGGCCGGTTGCAAGCCTGGTCCCAAGAACTGGGATTCTCGCAAATTGGCGTGTCCGGCGTTGACCTGGGCGATGCTGAGCCCGGCTTGGCGGCATGGTTGGCCCAAGGCTTTCATGGCGACATGGCGTACATGGCGGCCCACGGGATGAAACGCGCCAGGCCCGCCGAGCTGTTGCCCGGTACCGTCAGCGTGATCACCGCCCGCATGGATTACCTGCCTTCCCCAACAGGTGTTGACGACCGCATGGCTCCGAAACCAGATGCCGATTGGCAAAGCCTGGAGTGGCAGCGCTTGTCCAATCCACAGCTAGGGGTGGTGTCGATGTATGCCCGAGGACGCGATTACCACAAGGTGTTGCGACAGCGCTTGCAACAATTGGCCGACCGCTTGCAAGACCACCTCGGCCCCACGGGGCACCGGGTGTTCACCGATTCAGCGCCCGTGCTGGAGGTGGAGTTGGCGCAGCGAAGTGGTTTGGGCTGGCGCGGCAAGCACACCTTGTTGCTCAACCGCGAAGGCGGCTCGATGTTTTTTTTGGGGGAGGTGTTTGTTGACGTGGCACTCAACCCCACGCCGGCGCAGTCACCGCACTGCGGCACCTGCAGCGCCTGCATCGATGTGTGTCCGACCCAAGCCATCATTGCGCCGTACCGTTTGGACGCCAGGCGCTGCATTTCCTATTTAACGATTGAGCACCCCGGCGCGATTGATTTGGCCCTGCGTCCCTTGATGGGCAACCGCGTTTACGGCTGTGACGATTGTCAATTGGCCTGCCCTTGGAACAAATACGCCCAAGTCAGCCCCGTGCCCGATTTCGCGGCCCGCAGCACCTGGACCGATGCCAACTTGTTGGTCTGGCTGGCTTGGTCGAAGGAGGAATTTTTGCGCTTGAGCGAAGGTTCAGCGATTCGCCGCATTGGCCACGTGCGCTGGCTGCGCAATGTGGCGGTGGCTTTGGGAAACGCCTTGCGCGTCAGCGAAGACGCGCATTGGCGGGCCCAGGCGGCAGCGGCGCTGCAATCGCGTTTGCTGCACCCAGAGCCCTTGGTGCGCGAGCATGTGCAGTGGGCCTTGGATCAAATGCTTGTGGCCTGACCCGCCGCCCAGCCCACCCGCATTGCCTGGCCATGTGCGGTGCCGCCTGTGCGGGCATCACCAGTGCCGCAGGTGCTGGGCCGGTTGCAATGTGGGGCTTTCAAATCGGGCGCATGCTGGGCTACAGCAGTCTGGGGGCCTTGGCCGCAGCGTCGATGCAGGGCTTGGGCTGGCTCACGCTGCAAAGCGCTGCGTTTCGGCCCCTGTGGAGTTTTTCCATGTGCTGTTGATGCTGCTGGGCTTGTGGTTGCTGTGGCGCGCTGAGCCACCGCTGTGGTTGGGCGCATGGACTCAAGGCATTTGGCGCCGCATCAAACCCTTTGGGCAACGCCAAGCCGCTCAAGCCCGTTTTGTCGCCCCTTTTGTGTTGGGCCTGGTCTGGGCCTTGTTGCCTTGTGGCTTGCTTTACTCCGCTGTGATGCTGGCCGCCTTGAGCCATGGGATTTTGCAGGGTGCGCAGGTGATGGCGGCATTTGCCCTGGGTGGGGCTGTGGCGCTGAGCTTTGTGCCTTGGGGTTTGCGGCGTTGGAAACCTGACGGTGTTGGTTTGGCCGCCTGGGGCCGTGGCGGTGTGCGCTTGGCGGGCTTGGGTTTGGCTGCCAGCTCGGGCACGGCCTTGTGGTTGGGCCTGGTGCACAACCAGGCCCCTTGGTGCGTCGCCCCTTGATTGCCTGCTTTTAGTTTTTCAGTTGGTCCGACAACAACTGTGCCACATGGATGGCTGGGCGTTGTGCCCCGTCCCATATTTGATGTCGGCAACTGGTGCCATCGGCCACGATGATGGCGTCGGTGGCGTTGCGCACCGCAGGCAATAAACTGAGCTCGGCCATTTGCATCGATGCAGCGTGGTGTTCTTGCTCGTAACCAAAAGCGCCGGCCATGCCGCAACAACTGCTTTCAATCACTTTGGGTTGTGCGCCCGGAATGAGTTTGATGCAGGTGAGCAAGTCGTCCATGCCGCCAAAGGCCTTTTGATGGCAATGCCCGTGCACGGCAATGGGTTGCAGCGTGTGTTGCAAACGGGCTTTGAGGGCATCGAGTTGCGGTGACTTTGCCTCGCGGGCCAAGAACTCCTCCCACATCAAGGCATGTTCGGCCACCTGTTGGGCATCGGGCCCCAAGCCCAAAGCCAAAGCCTCATCGCGCAGGGTATAGAGGCAAGAAGGTTCCAGGCCAACGATGGCAATGCCTTGTTGGGCAAAGGGCAGCAGGGCTTGGATCAATTCGCTGGCCTTGGCTTTGGCGCGATCAACCATGCCGCTGGCCAAATAGGTTCGGCCACAGCACAAATGGCCTTGGTTGGCGCCGTGGCCCTTGTCGTGTTTGGAGGCCACGTGCACGCTGTAACCCGCCGCTTGCAACACCCGAAAAGCAGCCAGGGCGATGCCGGGCTCGAAATGCCCATTGAAGGTGTCCACCCACAGCACCACGGGCTTGCTGGCTTTGAGCACCTCGGCTGCGGTCACCCCCAAGGTGCTGCGCTTGAAAAAGTGATGGCGCTGCCACACCGGCAGGCTGCGCTTGGCCGACAGACCCAATAGCTTTTCGCTCAACCAAGCCAAGCCGGGCAAGCGATCGCGCAAATTGAGCAAGCCCGAAAAAGCGGCAGCATGGCGGGCGTAATCGGGCAGGTGGGCCACCAAGCGGTCGCGCCAACTGTGGCCGTTGTATTGCTTATATTGGTGGGTGGCCTCGATCTTCATGCGGGCCATGTCCACACCCGTGGGGCAATCGCGTTTGCAGCCTTTGCAAGAAACGCACAGGTCGAGCGCATCGCGCACCGCATCGCCGGTCAGCGCATCCGTGCCCAACTGGCCGCTCAAGGCCAAACGCAAGGTGTTGGCGCGACCGCGTGTGAGGTGCTGTTCATCGCGGGTGATGCGGTAGCTGGGGCACATGGTGCCCGCATCAAACTTGCGGCAGTGGCCGTTGTTGTTGCACATGTCGACCGCTTTGGCCAGGCCCCCGGCCGGGTCGCCACCAGTGCCTGGCGCGCCCACTTCACCGGTGCGGGCGTTGGCTTGAACATTCCAGGCGCTCCAGTCCAATGCCGTGTGGATGTGGATCACCGAGTGGCGCGGGTTGTGGCGCATCAAGGTGGTGTCGTCCATGCGCGGTGGGTCGA
>CAXNFO010000171.1:0-5176 GCA_964201395.1 Limnohabitans sp. | reverse complement strand
GACACCAAAAACCCGCGACGCTCGGCATTGAAGGCCACATACATCCAAGCCCGGTCGTGGGGAATTAGGCTGTAAAGCTGGGAGGAGCGCAGGTAGACCGCATGCATCACCCCACCCATGAAGTCGCGCTTGACGCCACTGGCGCCCTCGTAAGAAATACCCAGGGTGGAACGAACCATGCTGCGCGGCCCATCGGCGCCGATCATGAACTGCGCACGCACATGCACCAAATCACCCCCATCCACGGGGCTCACCCAAGCATCGACATGGTCGGGACCGGCTTCAAAACGCGCCAAGCGCCAACCGAAGCGAATGTCGTTGCTGGGCCACTTATGGGCGTGCTTGAGCAGCACCGGCTCGACCCATTTTTGTGACACGCGGTGGGGCAGCTCGGCCGCGCTCCAAGCACCCGTCATGCCGCGAACGCGGCTGGTGGCTTGCGATGGCGTGGGCAAGCGCAAACGCGCCAACTCATGGCCACCCAAGCGGGTGAAGTACGCAATATCGGTGGGGTGGTCTGGGGGCAATCCGAGCTGGCGAATTTCTTGTGCAAAGCCCAAGCGGCGGTAATGCTCCATGGTGCGGGCCTGGGTGGCATTGGCCTGGGGATTGAAAGCGGTGGAAGGCTTGGCATCGACCAGCAAGGTGGGCACACCACGCAGGCCCAGTTCATTGGCCAACATCAAGCCACTGGGGCCGCCACCCACAATGAGCACAGGAACTTGAATCATGGAAGGGCAAACGGTGGGCAAGGAGTAGAGGTGGCAAACATATACTGGCATTATTTCACCAATCACCACGCTGGCGGCTTGATAAGCCCACCAGATGATGTGATCAAACCCATCAGCATTTCAGCAGAAACACCCCCATGAAAAAAATCCTTTTGCTTGGCTCCGGCGAATTGGGAAAAGAGTTTGTCATCAGCGCCAAGCGCTTGGGCTGTCATGTGGTGGCCTGCGACAGTTATGCCGGGGCACCAGCGATGCAAGTGGCCGACGAATACATGGTGTTCAGCATGCTCGACGAGGTGGCGCTGCGCCATGCCATTACCACCCACCAGCCTGACTTTGTGGTGCCTGAGATCGAAGCCATTCGCACCGAAGTTTTGCTGGAGATCGAATTGCAAGGCCAAACCGTCATCCCCAGCGCCCGCGCGGCCAACCTGACCATGAACCGTGACCGCATCCGCCAAGTGGCCACCGAACTGGGGGTGCGCACCGCACGCTATGCGTATGCCGAATCGGCCGCCGAATTGCTGGCCCAAGCCCAAGACATTGGCTTTCCGGTGGTGATCAAACCGGTGATGAGCTCATCGGGCAAAGGCCAAAGCGTGGCCCACACCGCCGCAGACATTGATCACAGCTGGGATGTTGCCTGTGCGGGCATGCGCGGTGACCGCAAAAAAGTCATCGTCGAAGAGTTCATCCATTTTGAATATGAAATCACCTTGCTCACGGTGCGCCAACGCCATGGGCCCACACTCTTTTGTCCGCCGATTGGCCATGTGCAAGAGCGCGGCGACTACCAATACAGCTGGCAACCCCAGGCCATGTCGGCCTCGCATTTGAAAGCGGCGCAAGACATGTCTGAAAAAGTCACCGCCAATTTGGGTGGCGTGGGTTTGTTTGGTGTGGAGTTTTTTGTCACCCGCGATGAGGTGATCTTCAGCGAGCTCAGCCCACGGCCGCACGACACCGGCATGGTCACCTTGGTGAGCCAAAACTTGAGCGAGTTCGACTTGCACGCACGCGCCATCTTGGGCCTGCCCATCCCTTTGATCGAAGCCCGCGAAGGCGCCAGTGCCGTGGTGTTGGCCAGCCACGATGGGGTCAACCCGCGCTTTGAGGGTGTGGAACAAGCGCTGAGCGTGCCCGGCGTGGATGTGCGCATTTTTGGCAAGCCCAGCACCCGCCCCTACCGGCGCATGGCCGTGGCCTTGGCCAGCGGCAGCAACGCCTTGGCCACTGCCCGCGCAGCGGCTGCCAAAATCAAGGTGATTTGAGTCATCACCTTCCAATATGTCGCAACAGGAGCCCCACATGCCCACAGCCCCTGCAGCTGAACAGGTTTTTTTCAAAGACCCAGCCATCGATCGCCTCATGGGCGTGACCATGGCTTTGGCCACCGAGGTGTATGTCCTGCGCGATCGGCTTCGCGCCCTGGAAACCCAATTGATGGACAAGGGCGCCGTGGATGCACAAAGCCTGAACCAAGAAGTGGCGCCCGAGGTATTGGCCCAACACCAAGCCGATCGGGACGCCTTTGTGGCGCACCTGCTGTCCCCGCTGTTGGGCCAAGAAAGCAGCCGGGGGATCCAGCCATGAGCACGGTCAACGCGCGCGCCTTTTCTGCGGCCCAAGACTTTCTGTTGGGCGCCAAAAAGTTCTGGACCACCCAGATGTACCCGCTGTTGCGTGAGCAAGACCGCGCCCAAGTTGCCCACACTGCGACACCTGTGGACGCCCGCATGCAGGACAACGACTTGTACCCCTTTTACGCTTGGATGGAGCGCCACTTACAACGCATGAAATACGCCGGCCGCTATGGCCTGGCACCCTGGCACGAAACCCAGCGCCCGGCCCTGGAAGCAGCGTTGGCCAAACAGAATGTACCCACGGTGGCCGGATTCCAGGTGCCCGCCTACTACCCCTCATTTGATGTGCATCAGCACCCAGGCGGCCTGATGGGCGACAGCTTGGCCGGCTTTGTTTATGAGCGTGGTGCGCGCTCCACCACCCCTTTGGACAAACATTTCGATTTGCACCACCGCTTCACCCGACAAGTCGGTGCTTTCACCCAACCAAAGCGCATCTTGGATGTGGGTTGTGGCTTTGGCAAAAGCACCCGGCCTTTTGCCCTGCAATTTGCCCAAGCCCAAGTGACGGCCACCGATTTGTCCATGCCCTGCTTGAAACTGGCGCAGCATTTGGACGCCCAAGAAAACATCGCCCATGTGCGCTACCTGCAAGCCGACGCCTGCGCCACAGGTTTGGCCGATGCGGGCTATGACTTGGTCACCTCCACCATGCTGTTGCACGAATTGCCCACCACGCACTTGGCGGAATTGTTTGTGCAAGCCCACCGTTTGCTCGAACCCGGTGGATGGACCGTGCATTTGGATTTTTTACCCCAGGTGCAACCGGGTGCCGATGAGTTCACCCACTTCATGCATGCGGGCCACTCTGTGCGCAACAACGAACCTTTTATGCAAAGCTTGGCGGCGTTTGATTTGCTAGGCCACTTGCAGTCCCTGGGCTTCACCGACATCAGCATCACGCCATTTGCTGAAAATGACCAAGCCCTGGCGCCCGCTTATCCCTATTGGCGCTTTCCTTGGACCGTGGTCCAAGCGCGCAAAGCTTTGTGATCAGTTCACCCAAGCGCCGCTAATGCGACAGCTTGGGCAACCAAGTGGCCAGGGGTGGAAAGACGATGATCATGGCGATCAACAACAACACGCACCCGATGAAAGGCATTGCGGCCAAATAAATGTCCTTCATCGTGGTTTCAGGGGGCGCGACGCCCTTCATGACGAACAACAGCAGGCCAAATGGCGGTGTGGTGTAACCAATCTCCAGGGCCAAGAGCATGATCAGACCAAACCAAGTCAGATCGAATCCCAAGGTCTTGGCCAGGGGGAAAAAGATCGGCGCGGTCAGCAACATCATGGAGAGTTGGTCCATGAAGCAACCCAAGAACAAAATCATGGCCAGCATGATCATCAACATGCCCATGGGCGTGAGTTCGAAGGACAAAGCCCAACTCATCAAACCGCTGGAAGCCCCCGTGAATGCCAAAATTTGCGCAAAGGTTGCTGAACCAAAAATGATCAAGAACGACATCACTGTGATGCGCAAAGCCCCTTCCAGCGACTTCACCCAGGCCGACCAGGTCATCTCACCATAACAGGCGGCCAGCACCACCACCGACAAAGCACCCAAGGCCGCAGCCTCCGTCGGCGTGGCCCAACCGGTGAGCATGATCAGCACCGAAAAGGCAATCACCGCCACCATGGGCAGCACATCGACAACGATCAAGCGCAGCTTTTCTTGCCGCGACACCGGCTCGGCGGTGTACTGGGGCGCTGCCGTCGGGTCAAAGCGTGTCCAGGCCCAAATCAGCACCCCGTACATCAAAGCCAACACAAAGCCAGGGATGATGCCGGCAATCAACAAGTCACCCACATCGGTTTGGCCCAAAGTGGCCAGCAGCACCGTCAATGCCGAGGGCGGGATGATCACAGCCAAGCCACCCACGCCCATGATGGGCCCAATCGACAAATACTTGTTGTAACCGCGCTTGGTCATCTCAGGCACCATCAGTGAGCCCAGCAATGCGCAAGCGCCCATGCTCGACCCAGCAGGGCCCGCAAATGCGGTGCCGCCGATCAAGGTCACATACGACAAACGCCCGGGCAAATTGCCCAGCAATTTATCGGCCGCATTGAAGCAGCGGGTGGCCAAATTGGTGTGATAAAAAAGCTCACCCATGAGCAAAAACATGGGGATGGGCACCAAGGCAAAAGAGGTCATGGACCCAAAGCCGTTGTTCACGGTTTGGATGATGCCATTCGCACCACCCATGAACATAAAAGCCGCCACCAAGTTGCCGGCACAAAACGCCAATGCCACCGGCACGCCCACCAGCATGAAAATCAATGACATGCCAAACAAGGCGGTGGCCGCCCAATACCACTCCAAGTTCATGGCTTGCTCTCGGTTTTTTGCGTCGACAAGGCAGAACTCAAGTCACCGAGGACACTTTCGCCTTTCAGCAGCAGGCGCGTGAATTCAACACCCATCATCAAAAAACCAATGGGAATAAAGATCACCACCATCCAGCGCGGCATGTCCATGGACCGCACATCCACATCGGCCCGAACGTAATTGGTCCAGGTCACCTCAAAACCGTACCAAGCAATCAAGCCACACACCAGCACACAGCCCACGCCCACGGCAAAAGTCATCCAACGCCGCAAACTTTCATTCACAGACATGAGAAGGATTTCCACATAAACATGGCCCTTTTCACGCACCAACCAGGGCGCGCCCAAACACGGCACGATGAGAAGCGCGTATTCGGTGAAGGTGAACAAATGCGCCGAGCTTTGAAACCCGAGGTTGCGCACGATGACATCAACGCAGATGCTGACCATCATGGCAGCCATCAACAAGCC
>CAXNFO010000170.1:0-5190 GCA_964201395.1 Limnohabitans sp. | reverse complement strand
GGGGTGCCCACATTGCCGGCAATGATGAAAGAGCCCGGCAGGTGTTGCTTGAGGTGGGCAATCATGTGCTGCACGCTGTCGGCGTGGCCGTGGGCAATGTCAATGGTGATGAAGTCGGGCACCAAACCCTCGGACACCAACTGGGCCACGGTGTCGCGGTCGGCTTGTTTGACACCCAAAGAGATCGAGGCGTACAGCCCCTTGGATTTGAAGTCGCGCACAAACGCCACATTGTCCAAATCAAAGCGGTGCATCACATAAAAGTAACCGTGCTGGGCCAGCCATTTGCAAATGGTCTCATTGACCACGGTTTTCATGTTGGCCGGCACCACCGGCAGGCGGAACGTGTGTTGGCCCAGGGTGATGCTGGTGTCGCATTCAGAACGGCTTTCCACGCGGCATTTGCGCGGCAGCAGCAAGATGTTGTCGTAGTCGAAAATTTCCATGGTCCAAGCTCCAGAACAAAACGGATGGTGAGCGCTTGGCTTGGCACCGGTTGCTGGCTGGACCTGGCACGGCTGGCGGGCGATCCAAAAAGAAACCGGGCACAAGAATCTTGGGCCCGGTGGCTGATTCTATACGTGCTTGCCTACAATCCCCGAATGTCTCTTTTCACCGGGTCCGCATCAGGACCGTCGACCCTCACCCCCCCCGACTATGCCCTGCTGCAAGGCCTCAACGCCGAGCAACGCGCTGCGGTGGCCTTGCCACGCGAGCACGCGCTCATCTTGGCGGGCGCGGGCTCGGGCAAAACCCGGGTCTTGACCACCCGCATCGCCTGGTTGTTGCAAAGCGGGCAATGCGCACCATCAGGCGTGTTGGCGGTGACCTTCACCAACAAGGCGGCCAAAGAAATGCTGACCCGTTTGTCGGCCATGCTGCCGGTGAATGTGCGGGGCATGTGGATTGGCACCTTCCATGGCCTGTGCAATCGATTTTTGCGCGCCCATTGGAAGCTGGCAAACCTGCCCCAGTCGTTTCAAATCCTGGACACCCAAGACCAACTCTCGGCCATCAAGCGGCTGTACAAGCAGTTTTCGGTGGATGACGAGCGCTTTCCGCCTAAGCAAACCCAGTGGTTCATTGCCGCTTGCAAAGAAGACGGGTTGCGCCCACCCGATGTGGAAGCCCGTGACGCCGATGCCCGCAAGAAGGTCGAAATCTACCAACTCTACGAAGACCAATGCCAGCGCGAAGGCGTGGTTGATTTTGGCGAGCTGATGCTGCGCAGCTTTGAGCTGCTGCGCGACAACGACCCCTTGCGCGAGCACTACCAACGCCGCTTTGGCCATGTGCTGATCGACGAATTTCAAGACACCAACCGCTTGCAATACGCCTGGATCAAACAACTGAGCTCGCCCACCAGCGCTGTGTTTGCGGTGGGCGACGACGACCAAAGCATTTACGCATTTCGCGGCGCACGGGTGGGCAACATGGCCGACTTTGTGCGCGAATTTGGCGTCCAGCACCAAATCAAGCTGGAACAAAATTACCGCAGCCACGGCAACATCCTGGACAGCGCCAATGCCTTGATCAGCCACAACCAAGGGCGCTTGGGCAAAAACCTGCGCACCGACCAAGGCCCGGGCGAGCCGGTGCGGGTGCACGAGTCCACCAGCGACTTTGCCGAGGCGCAATGGATGGTCGATGAAATGCGGCAGTTGCTGCGCGATGGTCAAAACGGCGATGGCAGCCAAGGCATTGCCTCGCGCAACGAAATCGCTGTGTTGTACCGCAGCAATGCCCAAAGCCGGGTGATTGAAACCGCCTTGTTCAATGCGGGCATGCCCTACCGGGTGTATGGGGGTTTGCGCTTTTTCGAACGCGCCGAAATCAAACACGCATTGGCTTATTTGCGCTTGTTGGAGAACCCGCGCGATGACACCAGCTTCATGCGGGTGGTCAACTTCCCACCGCGCGGCATTGGTGCGCGCAGCACCGAGCAATTGCAAGACGCTGCCCAAAGTGCCGGTTGCTCGTTGCACGATGCGGTCAGCGCGGTGGCGGGCAAGGCGGGGGCCAATTTATCTGCCTTTGTCGCCAAGCTCGATGTGTTGCGCGAGCAAACCCACGGCATGGGCTTGCGCGGCATTGTTGAAACCGTGCTGGCCCACAGTGGCTTGATCGAGCACTACCAAGCCGAGCGCGAAGGCGCCGACCGGGTGGAAAACTTGCAAGAACTTGTGAGTGCCGCTGAAAGCTTTGTCAGCGTCGAAGGTTTTGGGCGCGATGCCGTGGCCTTGCCGGTGGACATGGACACGGGCGAGGCGGCTGAGACGGGCGAAACCTTGTCCCCCTTGGCCGCTTTTTTGACCCACGCCGCCTTGGAGTCTGGTGAAAACCAGGCCTTGGCGGGTGCAGAGGCGATCCAAATGATGACCGTCCACGCCGCAAAAGGTTTGGAATTTGATGCGGTCTTCATCACCGGCTTGGAAGAGGGCTTGTTCCCGCATGAAAATGCCTTGAGCGACCACCAGGGCTTGGAGGAAGAACGACGTTTGATGTATGTGGCCATCACCCGGGCGCGCAAACGTTTGTACCTGAGCCATGCGCAAACCCGCATGCTGCATGGGCAAACCCGCTACAACATCCGCAGCCGGTTTTTTGATGAGCTGCCAGAACACACCCTCAAATGGCTCAACATCGCCGCGCCAGGTCTCAACCCCGCCAGTGCATGGGGCAGCTCGCGCCAGCATGCATCGGTGGCCGCCGCCACCGACTGGACCAGCGCCATTTCACCGCAGCCCAGCGCCAGCGCCTCTGGCGCCCATGCCTGGGTCAAGGCGGGGGTGCCCGTGTTTCACAACAAGTTTGGCGAGGGTGCGGTCTTGGCCATTGAGGGGGTTGGCGAGGATGCGCGTGCCCAAGTGAAATTTGGTCGGCACGGCGTCAAATGGCTGGCCTTGTCGGTGGCCAAGTTAACGCCGGTTTGACGCCATTTGTTTGCAGCTCAGGATGGAGGGTCATCCTGCGCAGACCCTCAGCGACTTGACTGGGGTGTCAGGCGGTCTCTTCCTCGCCCACAAAGCAGTCGAGAAAGCTGAAATAAATCGAGCAAAAAAACATCGCTGCCATCAGTAGCATCAAAGGCATCAGCAACAGTTTGGCGGTGTCCACGCTGTCGCTCACCACGGCCACCAAAGTCACGCCCAGCGACAGGATCAGGGCCACGCTGATCCAGCCCAAGAGAAACACCAAAAAGGCGCGCCAATTGCGCCAGCAGGCCACAGCGCTGAAAAACAAACTTTTCAGGGGCGGTACGGCATACCAGTGGGTCAAAGCCGGGGCGTGCCAGAACAGCAAAGACAGCGGCATGTACAGCAAGGTGCTCAACCACATGGCCGATTGCACATCGCTTTGCATCAAGGTTTCAATATCCATGCTGCCGCCAAACAAATAAAGCTTGGCAAATTGGCCGCCATCGCTCAAGGCCGCCAAGGCCAAAACTGCACAAAAGCCGACGGCATACAAACCGCCCAACACCACCATGTGGCGGCGTGTTTCGGAACCAGATCGCAGGCCCAGCCACAGCAAATGCGGCATGGGAAAGTTACCCGCATGGGCTTCGCGGGTGGCGGCCATCAGGCCCAAGCTGGCCATGGGCAGCAAGGCCAGACCGATGAAGCTGCCAACCAAAGGGATGAGTGAGCACAGCGACAACAAACCCATGAACAAGAAAAATTGCCCGGTCATGGCCAGGGGCTGGCGCCAAAAGGTGCGGATGCCCAGTCGCACCCACGTCAAGCCCTGCTTGGCTGGGAGAATTTGCAGCTTCATGCGCTCAAGCCCACGGGGTGGTGGATGCGCTGCAAGAGCACCCGTTCAAAGTGGCTGGGGTCGTGGGGTTTGAGCATGCTGGCCTCGCGCGGCAGGTGGAAATCCCACAGGCGAGAAATCCAAAACCGCAAAGCGGCCGCGCGCAACATGGGGTTGAGAAGTGCCCGCTCGGCCGCTTGCAAGGGCCGCACCGCCTGGTAGGCACTCAGCAAGGCATCCAAGCGGGGGCCATCAAAGGCACCGGTGTCGAGGTCGATGCACCAGTCGTTGAGGGCCACGGCCACATCAAACAACCAGTGGTCCACACCGGCAAAATAAAAATCAAAGAACCCGCTCAATTCATCGCCCACAAACATCACGTTGTTGCGAAACAAATCGGCATGCACGGTGCCCATGGGCAAAGCCTGGTACGTCGAGGTGGAGGCCACGTGATTTTGAAATGCCAATTCGCTGGCCAGCAAGGGCGCTTGCTCGGTATTCAAAAAAGGGGCCACGATGGGCGCCGTCTCATTCCACCAGGGCAGGCCGCGCAAATTGGGCTGCGCCAGATCAAAGCTGGCGCCCGCCACATGCATGCGGGCCAGCATGTCGCCCACGGCGTGGCAGTGGGCTGCACTGGGGTTGAGTTCACTCTGACCTTGCAAGCGCTCCACCACGGCTGCAGGTTTGTCGCACAAGGTGAACAAAATCTCTCCATGCGGATCAGCCTGGGGCATGGGCACTTTGATGCCTTGGCTCGCCAAATGCCTCATCAATTGCAGGTAAAAAGGCAATTGCGCGTGGTTTAGGCGTTCAAACAAGGTCAGGACGTAATCGCCCTGCGAGGTGGTGGCGAAATAGTTGGTGTTCTCAATCCCGCCGCTGATGCCTTGCAAAGACACCAATTCGCCCAGCTGCAAATGCTGCATGAGTTGATCGGCCTGCTGCTCAGAGACCTCGGTGAATACGGCCATGGGGGAGGGGTGATGATGGGTGCGGAAGTTGGCCCATTGTACAAACAGGCCCCAGTTGGCAAGGCACAATCCTTCCCATGCAAGACACACCCACCCTGTTGCTGGTTGACGGTTCCAGCTATTTGTACCGCGCTTTTCATGCCATGCCCGATTTGCGGGTGGACCGCAACGACCCTGCCAGCCAAGCCACGGGCGCGATTCGTGGCATGGTCAACATGCTGCAAAGCTTGCGCCGTGAATATCCCACGCACCATGCGGTGTGCGTGTTTGACGCCAAAGGTCCGACCTTTCGCGATGACATTTACCCGCAATACAAAGCCACGCGCTCACCCATGCCCGACGATTTGCGCAGCCAAATTGAGCCCATCCACCGCTTGGTCAGGCTCATGGGTTGGCCACTCTTGGATGTGCCCGGTTTTGAAGCCGACGATGTGATTGCCACCTTGGCCCACATGGCGGC
>CAXNFO010000169.1:0-5206 GCA_964201395.1 Limnohabitans sp. | reverse complement strand
ATCGTGGCTGCCTACCAAACCCTGGTGCGCGCTGGAGCCGGCCACCCCCAGCGCTTGGTCGGCTTGCTGGAGCTTTTGGGTGAAGGCGTGGGCGCGCCCTCAGGCATCGTCGCCGGCCAAGCTTGGGAGTGCGAAACCCGTGCCGATTTGGGGCAATACCAGCGCGCCAAAACCGGTGCTTTGTTTGTCGCTGCCACCTGTTCGGGTGCTTTGTCTGCGGGGGCCGACCCGCAGCCCTGGCGCGCCCTGGGCGAATGCCTGGGCGAGGCCTACCAAGTGGCCGACGACATCCGCGATGTGATTGGCCAAGCCGAAGCCTTGGGCAAACCTGTGGGCCAAGACCTGCAACACAGCCGGCCCAGTGCTGCCACCGACCTGGGTTTGGGCGGCGCGATCGCGCATTTCGAGTCGCTGGTGCAAGCCACGGTCGACGCTGTGCCCGAGTGCGCCGCTGCCTCGGCGCTGCGCCAATTGGTGCGCCAAGAGTCCGAGCGCTTGGTGCCCCGCGAAGCCTGCGAGAAATACCGCCAAAGCCCTGCGACGGCTGGCCGCCAAGCCGCCTAAGCCCCCCAGTCCCACGACACCGCCATGAAAACACTGGACCTCTCCCATGACGTGGGTGCCCTGACCCAACGACCCGCTTGGCGCGACGCCATTGACCGCTGGTGGGATGCTTGGCTCACCTCCAGTGCCATGTACCGCTGGAGCGTGGCCAACCCCTTCACACGCTGGGTCACCCAGCGCCGCGCGCGCCAGGTGTTTGACCTGATGGCTGGTTTTGTCTATTCGCAGGTCTTGCTGGCTTGCGTGCGCCTGCGAATTTTGGAAAAAGTGGCTCAGTCCCCGCGCAGCCTGCAAGAGTTGGCGTTGATGTGCCAAGTCTCGCCCCATGCCTTGCAGCGCTTGTTGCAATCGGCAGTGGCCTTGCGGCTGCTCGAGTGGCGCGGCCCCGATCGCTACGGCCTGGGGGCCTTGGGCGCGCCGGTGGCCGGGCACGCCGGTTTGCGCGCCATGATCGAGCACCACGCGGCGCTCTACCACGACATGCACGACCCCGTGGCCCTGCTGCGCGACCAAATGCCGCAAAGCGAAATGGCCGCTTACTGGCCTTACGCGCAAGACGCCCACCAAGATGGCGCCCGCTCCTGGCAAGACGACAAAGTGGCGCGCTACTCCGAGCTGATGGCGGCTTCCCAGCCTTTTGTGATTGACGAGGTGCTGGCCGCATACAACTTTGACGCCCACCAGCAAGTGCTCGACGTGGGCGGGGGCAAAGGCGGTTTTGTGCGCCGCTTGGCCCAGCATGCCAGCCACCTGCGCCTGAACTTGTTTGACCTGCCTCAAGTCGCCGCCATCGCGCAACAACAAATCGATCAAAACGGCATGGGCCAGCGCATCCAAACCCATAGCGGCGACTTTTTGCGCGACCCGCTGCCCAGCGGCGCCGACTTGGTGACCTTGATCCGCATTGCCCATGACCACCCTGATGGCGATGTGCGCACCTTGCTCAAAGCCATCCACCAGGCCTTGCCGGTGGGCGGCACCCTGTTGTTGGCCGAACCCATGGCCCAAGCGCCGGGCCAGCAGCCCTTGGGCGACGCCTACTTTCACTTTTACCTGTTGGCCATGGGCAGCGGGCGCCTGCGCACACCGACCGAACTCAGCCAGATGATGGCCGAGGCCGGTTTCACCCACATTGAAGAGGTACCCAACGCCGTGCCCTTGCAAACCCAGATCCTGTTGGGCCGCAAATCTCAGTGTTTTCCCTAGGATCGGCACGAAAGCGTCATCTTTACTTGACACATTTCAACGTCAACCCTAAATTACAAGTTATGCAAGCTCACGCCATTGTCTTCCAAAGCCCACAGCACCTGTCGGTGCGCGGATTGGACTTGCCCGCACCCGGTGTGGGCGAGGCCGAGGTTGAAGTCGAATTCAGTGGCATCAGCACCGGCACCGAGCGTTTGTTGTGGGACGGCAGCATGCCCGCCTTCCCAGGCCTGGGCTACCCATTGGTGCCTGGCGACGAAACCGTGGCCCGGGTGATCCGCACCGGCCCCGGCTGTGAACTCGACATTGGCCAGCGGGTGTTTGTGCCTGGCTCTAGTTGTTTTCAAGGGGTCAAAAGCCTGTTTGGCGGCGCGGCCTCGCGTTTGGTCGTGGCGCAAAACCGTGTCGCGGTGGTGCAAGCGCATTTGCAAGAGCGCGCCGTTCTGTTGGCCTTGGCGGCCACCGCCTACCACGCGGTCGCATTGGGCGGAAAGCGCCAAGACATTGCACCCCCTGAATTGATCATTGGCCATGGCGTGATGGGCCGTCTGCTGGCGCGGCTGACCGTGGCTTCAGGCGCACCTGCACCCACCGTGTGGGAAACCCAAGCCGAGCGCATGGCGGGTGCCCAGGGTTATGCGGTGTGCCGGCCGCAAGACGACGATCGCCACGATTACCAAGCCATTTACGACGTCAGCGGCCAGGCCGATGACTTGGGCCAGTGGATGCAGCGCCTGGCCCCGGGCGGCGAAATTGTCTTGGCTGGCAACTACCGCCAAGCCTTGCGCTTTGAACATGCCCAAGCCTATGCCCGTGAGGCCACGGTGCGCACCGCTGCGCAGTGGCAGCGGGCCGACCTGATGGCCGTCACCGAATTGGCCAACAGCGGGCGTTTGTCGCTCGACGGTTTGATCACCCACCACCAAGTGCCGGCGCAAGCCCATGCGGCTTACGCAACGGCCTTTGGCGATGACCTGTGTTTGAAGATGATTTTGGACTGGAGAAACTTCGCATGAGCAACCAACAATTGGGCGCGACACCGCAGCCAGTGAAGTTTGTCGATCGCCTGCGCCAAGAGGCGTCACACGAACCCGAACCCGTGCACACGGGCGAAGTCAAAAAAGAAACCCAAATCATTGCCATTTACGGCAAGGGCGGTATTGGCAAAAGCTTCACCCTGGCCAACTTGAGCTACATGATGGCCCAGCAGGGCAAAAAGGTGTTGCTGATTGGTTGCGACCCCAAGAGCGACACCACCAGCTTGTTGTTCGGTGGCAAGGCCTGCCCGACGATCATTGAAACCTCTTCCAAGAAAAAGCTCGCCGGTGAAGCGGTGCAAATCGGCGACGTGTGCTTCAAGCGCGATGGCGTCTACGCCATGGAGTTGGGTGGCCCCGAGGTCGGTCGCGGCTGCGGCGGGCGCGGCATCATCCATGGGTTTGAAACCCTGGAAAAACTCGGCTTCCACGACTGGGGTTTTGACTTTGTGTTGCTCGACTTTTTGGGTGACGTGGTCTGCGGTGGCTTTGGCTTGCCGATTGCCCGTGACATGTGCCAAAAAGTGATTGTGGTCGCCTCCAACGACTTGCAGTCGCTGTATGTGGCCAACAACGTGTGCAGCGCGGTCGAGTACTTCCGCAAGCTAGGCGGCAATGTCGGTGTGGCCGGCATGGTCATCAACAAAGACGACGGCACCGGCGAAGCCCAGGCTTTTGCGGGCAAAGCCGGCATCCCGGTGTTGGCCGCCATTCCGGCCAATGAAGACATTCGCCGCAAAAGCGCCAGCTACGAAATCATTGGTACGCCAGACAGCATGTGGGGCCCCTTGTTTGCTGAACTGGCACAAAACGTGGCCGACGCGCCGCCGGTGCGACCCAAGCCACAAACCCAAGACGAGCTGCTTGGCCTGTTCAGCGCCGACATCACCGGCCGCAATGTGGTGCTCGAGCCCGCCACCACCTTTGACATGATGGGTCGCCACGATCTGGTCAAGCCCACCCTGGAAGTCGTCTACGACGAGGCTTGAGCACACCATGGCCAAAACCATTCCGATCCAAGCCGCACCCGTGTTGGCCAACCCAGCGGGCGCTCAAGCCGATGGGCTGGGCTGCCACTCGGGTGCCGAGACCATGCTGGCTGCCGCCCAAGCGGCGGGCAAGTCAGAAATCTTGGCGCGCTATGCCGAGGACTATCCCCGCAAAGCCGATGCCGGCCCACACGACCAACCGCAAAGCATGTGTCCCGCATTTGGCTCGCTGCGCGTGGGCTTGCGCATGCGCCGCACCACCACCATCTTGAGCGGCTCGGCATGCTGCGTGTATGGCCTGACCTTCACCTCGCATTTCTACGGCGCGCGCCGCACCGTGGGCTACGTGCCTTTCAACTCCGAGACCTTGGTCACTGGCAAACTGTTTGAGGACATCCGCGACGCGGTCCATGCCCAAGCCGATCCAGCCAAGCTTGACGCCATCGTCATCATCAATTTGTGTGTGCCCACCGCCAGTGGCGTGCCCTTGCAATTGCTGCCCAAAGAAATCAACGGCGTGCGCGTGATCGGCATCGATGTGCCGGGCTTTGGGGTGCCCACCCATGCCGAGGCCAAAGATGTGTTGGCCGGTGCCATGTTGCGCTATGCCCGCGAAGAGATCATGAGTGGCCCGGTGCAAGCACCCAAAGGCGGGCGCCAAAGCAAGCCCACAGTGGCCTTGCTCGGTGAAATGTTCCCCGCTGACCCGGTGATCATTGCCCAAATGCTCGCACCCATGGATATTTTGGCCGGCCCTGTGGTGCCCACCCGCGAGTGGCGCGAGCTGTATGCCGCGCTCGACTGCAGCAGTGTGGCGGCCATCCACCCCTTCTACACCGCCAGCATCCGCGAGTTCCAAGCCGCAGGCCGCCCCATCGTGGGTTCGGCACCGGTGGGTGTTGAGGGCACCCACGATTGGCTGCAAGCCATTGGTGACAGCATGGGTGTGGCCCAAGCCAAAATCGATCTCGCCCGCAACCAAACCCTGGGCCCCATGCGCGGCATGCTCGCGGCCAAGCCCATCAAAGGCCGCATCACCTTGAGCGGTTATGAGGGTTCAGAGCTGCTGGTGGCGCGCTTGCTGATTGAATGCGGTGCCGACGTGCGCTATGTGGGCTCGGCCTGCCCGGCCACCCCGTGGAACCTCCACGATGCTGAGTGGCTCAAAGCCAAAGGCGTACAAGTGCAGTTCCGGGCTTCGCTCGAGCAAGACCTGGCCGCCATGCATGAATACAAGCCGCACCTGGCCATTGGCACCACACCCGTGGTGCAAAAAGCCAAAGAAGCCTGCATCCCTTCGCTGTATTTCACCAACCTGATTTCTGCGCGCCCCTTGATGGGCGTGGCCGGAGCCGGCTCCTTGGTGCAGGTGGTGCAAGCGGCGATCGGCAACCAAGCCCGCTTTGATGC
>CAXNFO010000168.1:0-5226 GCA_964201395.1 Limnohabitans sp. | reverse complement strand
CGAGGGCGTCCTTTTTCATGGCCGTGCGCGGCTCAAATGGTGTCGATGAAGCTGCGCAGTTTGTCGCTGCGGCTGGGGTGCTTCAACTTGCGCAAGGCCTTGGCTTCGATTTGGCGGATGCGCTCGCGCGTCACGTCAAACTGTTTGCCCACTTCTTCCAAAGTATGGTCGGTGGACATTTCAATGCCAAAGCGCATGCGCAGCACCTTGGCTTCGCGCGGGGTCAGGCCGTCGAGGATGTCTTTGACCACATCGCGCAAGCCCGCTTGCATTGCGGCTTCAATGGGAGCGGTGTTGGCGCTGTCTTCGATGAAGTCGCCCAGGTGCGAGTCGTCGTCGTCACCGATGGGCGTTTCCATGGAGATGGGCTCCTTGGCGATCTTCATGATCTTGCGAATCTTGTCCTCGGGGATTTCCATCTTCTCGGCCAGGATGGAGGCATCGGGCTCAAAACCAAACTCTTGCAAGTGTTGGCGGCTGATGCGGTTCATCTTGTTGATGGTCTCGATCATGTGCACCGGGATGCGGATGGTGCGGGCCTGATCGGCAATCGAGCGGGTGATGGCCTGGCGAATCCACCAGGTGGCATAGGTGGAGAACTTGTAGCCCCGGCGGTATTCGAACTTGTCCACGGCCTTCATCAAACCGATGTTGCCCTCTTGGATCAAATCCAAGAACTGCAAGCCACGGTTGGTGTATTTTTTGGCGATCGAGATGACCAAGCGCAGGTTGGCCTCGATCATCTCTTTCTTGGCGTGGCGTGAGTTGGCCTCGCCTTGGTTCATGCGCTTGTTGATGTCTTTGAGCTCGGCCAAGGGCACGACCACGCGGGTTTGCAGCTCGATCAGGCGCTGTTGCAGCTCTTGCACCGGCGGGATGTTGCGCGCCATGGTGGCCGACCAGGGCTTGCCTGCAGCGGCTTGCTTTTCCACCCACTTGAGGTTGAGCAAATTGTTGGGGAAGTCTTTGATGAACACGTCTTGCGGCATGCCGCACTTTTCAACAATGATGCGGCGCAGTTGGCGCTCTTTTTTGCGCACGTCTTCCACCTGGGCGCGCACCATTTCACACAAGCGCTCGATGGTGCGGGCGGTGAAGCGGATGGTCATGAGCTCTTCGCTCAAGGCCTTTTGCGCCTTCATGTAATTGGGCGTGCCGTAGCCTTCTTTGTCGTAGGCCTTGTGGACCTTTTCAAACAAGCTGGCAATGCGGTCAAAGCGCTCCAGGGCTTCGCGCTTGAGCTCTTCGAGCTTTTTGGTCAGCGCTTTGGAGCCGCCCTTGCCGTCGTCGTCATCGGCTTCGTCGAACTCGTCAAAGTCTTCTTCGGCCACGTAGTCGTCGGCTTCGTTCGCGTTGCTGAAACCGTCAACGATGGTGGAGATGACCACCTTGTCTTCGCGGATGTCCGTGGCCAGGCGGAGGATTTCGGCAATCGTGGCCGGCGAGGCACTGATGGCGGCCATCATGTCCATCAAGCCGCCTTCGATGCGCTTAGCGATTTCGATTTCGCCTTCGCGGGTCAGCAACTCCACCGTGCCCATTTCGCGCATGTACATGCGCACCGGGTCGGTGGTGCGGCCAAACTCGCTGTCCACGGTGGACAAAGCGGCTTCGGCTTCTTCTTCGGCCTCTTCTTCGCTGGCCACGGTGGGGCCGGTGTTGGTGATCAGCAGGGTTTCTGCATCGGGCGTTTGTTCGTAGACCGCCACACCCATGTCGTTCAACATGGAGATGACCACTTCCATGGTTTCGGCATCGACCAATTTGTCAGGCAGGTGGTCGGAAATTTCGCCGTGCGTCAGGTAGCCCCGGGTTTTACCCATCTTGATCAGGGTTTTCAGACGCAGGCGGCGCTTGGCCAGGTCTTCTTCCGACAGGACGGTCTCGTCCAAGCCAAACTCTTTCATCAAGGCGCGTTCTTTGGCCTTGCTGATCTTCATGCGAAGGGGTTTGACCTTTTCGCCAGCGGCGGCGGGTACTTCCTCAGCAAATTCGGCTTCCAAATCGGGCAAGTCTTCTTCCAAACCCGGGCCTTTGCCCTTGGCTTTGGCCGCGGCCTTGCCTTTGGCAGCTGGCGCAGCCGCTTTGGCCGCCGGTTTTGTGGCCGGCTTGGCAGCCACCGCTTTGACCGGGGCTTTCACTGGGGCCTTGACCGGGGCTTTGGCCACGGTCACAGGCTTGGCGGCCACTTTGACCGCCGCCTTGGCCGGGGCTTTGGCGGTGGGCTTGGCCACAGGTTTAGCGGCTGGTTTGGCCGCAGGTTTCGGGGGCGATTTGGCGCTGGCTTTGGCAGATGTCACAGGGGGGGCTTTCTTGGCGGTCTTGGCGCTCAATGGGGGTGGGGCCGTTTTCTTGATGGGCGCAGCGGTTTTTCCACCTTTGGCGGCAGGCTGAGCGGTCTTTTTGGGTTTTTGAGCAGGCATGGAACTCATCCTCCATTGAGAGACAAAAAAACACCCTGCACCCGAAGGGCGCGTGGGCTGGGCTGGGGGACCTGTGCAAGGGGGTGGGCGAACATTTGGTGTGCAGTCCTTGCGGGTGGCTGGCCGGTGCGGGCGCTTGCCCTGGATTGGCCAAATTCGGAGGTGCTGCTGTCGCGCTTGCGCTAAGGTGAAATGGATTATACCTCTGGTGGGGTTTCCAGCGAGCGGCGGCGCGCTTGCAAGGCGCGGTAGCGCTCCAGCGCGCCGGGGTCCATTTGTGCGCTGGCAATGGCCTGCGTTTCTTGGACCTTGAGTCGCTCAATGAGCAATCGGGTGAGCAATGCCTTGAGCTCAGCCGCGCTTTCTAAGGCCAAGGCCTGTTCGCTCATGGCTTGGGGGCTGGGCCCGTCTGTATGGGTCATGGGGGTGACCTCAAAGCCGGTGTCCATGACTTTCAAAGCCAGGGCTTCGCTGGGGTGCTCGCGCAGGCCTTCGCGCAAGGCCCCCCAGGGCAGGCTGCCGTGCTCTTGGTGTTGGCCATCGAGCCAGGTGAACAAGGGGCCATGCGGCGCGGGCAATTCGCACAGCATCAGGTGTTCTTCGCTGCTCAGGTCTTGCCACTGGCGCATATCGGCCAGCAGCAAACGCACGGCATGGTCGGCACGGCTGGCGGGCAACTGGCGGCCCATGCCGCGTGGCGGCTTGTCGGTGCTGAAACGCCGGGGGTAGGGCGCCACGCTGGCGCCATTGGCGGGTGTGGCCTCTGCGTTGTTGCGCCGTGGCCACTTGGTCGCTTGGGGGTTGGGTGGCTGCCACAGCGACTGCAACTCGTGCAAACCCAGTTGGATCAAGTCGGCAAATTCGGCCAGGAGTTGGCGTTTGAGTGCGCCATCGGGCAGGGTGAGCCACAGGTCGCGGGCATTGCTGGCCAGGTGGGCGCGGCCTTCGGCGCTGCTCAGGTCGCAGCCTTCGCGGGCGGCATCGATCAAGAACCGGCTCAAGGGCATGGCCTCGCTCACGCAACGCGCAAAGGCCTCGGGACCAAAGGCGCGGATGTAGCTGTCGGGGTCGTGTTCGGCGGGCAGGAACAAAAACTTCACGCTGCGCACATCGGTGGCAAAGGGCAAGGCCACGTCCAAGGCCTTGCGCGCCGCACGCCGACCGGCGGCATCACCGTCAAAGCTGAACACAACGGCATCGCTGAAGCGAAACAGTTTTTGCACATGCTCGGGGGTGCAAGCGGTGCCCAGCGTGGCCACGGCATGGGGAAAGCCCCATTGGGCCAGGGCCACCACATCCATATAGCCTTCGGTCACCAGCACATATCCCGAATCGCGCAAGGCTTGGCGCGCTTCGAACAAACCGTAGAGCTCGCGCCCCTTGCTGAACACCGGGGTTTCTGGCGAATTCAGGTACTTGGGCGTGCCATCGCCGAGCACGCGTCCGCCAAAGCCGATGCACTCGCCTTTGATGTTGCGGATGGGGAACATGATGCGGTCGCGAAAGCGGTCATAGCGCTTGTCTTCGCTCCCTTCTTCGGCGTGGTGAATCACCAAACCGCTGTCGACCAGCAAAGGGTCTTGGTAGTTGGGGAAGACGCTCGCCAAACTGCGCCAGCCTTCAGGGGCGTAGCCCAGGCCATATGCTTTGGCGATTTCACCCGACAGACCGCGGCCTTTGAGGTAATCCACCGCTGGGGGGGTGTTTTTCAGGTGCTTGCGGTAGGCTTCGGCGGCTTTTTCCAGCACATCGCTCAAGGTGGCTTGGCGCTCGCGGGCCCGCGCGGCGCGTTCGCGGTCTTGGGGCGAGGCATCGTCCTCGGGCACGGGCATGCCATAGGTTTGGGCCAGGTCCTTGACGGCCTCGACAAAGTTCATGCCGGCGTGTTCCATCAAAAAACCAATGGCGTTGCCGTTTTTGCCACAACCAAAACAATGGAAAAACTGTTTGGTCGGGCTGACCGAAAAGGAAGGTGACTTTTCGCCGTGGAAAGGGCACAGCCCCATGTAATTGGCACCACCTTTTTTCAGTTGCACGTAGCGGCCCACGATGTCCACCACATCGGCGCGCGCCAACAGCTCTTGGATAAAGGATTGGGGAATGGCCATGGGTGCGTCGGGTGGAGCGGGCATTGTAGGCAGCGACATCCTGGGGGCAGCACCTGGGTTTGGGGCCAAACGCTGGGGTGCCTTCGGGCAGGGCCCATCGGTCTGGGTTGGGATCAGCCCCAGATGGGGCGTGCTCAATCCCCGCGCACCGCCCCTTCGCGGCGCACATCGGCCCCACCCAGCCAGCCATCTGGCACCCGTTGCAAACCGTGCAGGCCGCTGGTCAGGTCGGTCTGGCGCAGCGGGTGACCGCGCTGGGTCAAGGCCTGTTGGGTGGCTGGTCCAAAGCGGCCGGTTTCTAACCACAGCGGCCCTTGGGCCGAAAACAGCGCCAGGTGCGGCAGGTCAAAGGATTGTTGCGGGTTGAGGCCCGCATGCAGCAGGCCCCACAGGGCCTGGGTGGTGTAGTGGATGATGGCCGCACCACCGGGGCTGCCCAAGCTGATGTGCACTTGGGGTGGCTGGTCGGTGCTTGAGCGGCGCAGCACCAAGGTGGGCGACATGGACGAACGCGGGCGTTTGCCCGGCTCGACGCGGTTGGCCACCGGCAGGCCTTGTTCGTTGCGTGGCACAAAGCTGAAATCGGTGAGTTGGTTGTTGAGCAAAAAGCCCCCCACTTCGCCCAAGCTGACCATGGTGTGGGCGCCAAAAGCCGACTCGATGCTGGAGGTCATGGCCAAGGTGTGGCCCCAGGC